>JAGHEJ010000015.1 GCA_017889345.1 Clostridiales bacterium
GAAAATGCAACTTGTGATTTTTTAGGAATTTCTTTTGCGTCAGAAGGTCAGCATTTAGATACTGGAGCGAAAGTTATTCACGCTGCACCAAACACATATTCAAATATTTGTTCTAAATCAATTGCAAAATCTGGTGGAACTGGAAATTATAGAGGAATGGTAACATTTAAATCTAATGCTGAAGGTTCAAAAACAAATATTACATGTGACTCTCTTATATTAGATGACAAATCTTCATCAGATACAATTCCATATGTAGAAATTAATTGTGAAAATGTAGATGTTGGACACGAGGCAAGAATTGGAAACATAAGCGATGAAAAAATATTCTATCTTCAATCACGTGGATTAAGTGAGGAAGACGCAAAAGCTCTTATTGTTAGAGGATTTGCTGAGGAAATTTCTAAAGAATTACCTCTTGAGTATGCTGTTGAGATGAATAATCTTATAAATGTTGAAATGCAGGGGTTATAATTTTATGAGTGATAGAAGTCAAAAAATTAAAATTAATGAAACGGTTGTAAATACATTTAGTTATCTTAAAGGAAATTTTAGTGAAGATGAATTCTTTTCATCTTCTGATAAAAATTTGAAACTTGATGTACAAAATGATGAAGGAATTCATTTAGATTCTGTTAGAACTCTTTCTAATGATGATATAAAAAATATTTGTAAGAAAATAAATAGCGATGTAAATGAAGTTATAGTTAATGATCTTTTTGATTGTGAGATTTTAAATATTAAATTTGAAGGAGAGAAAACTTTAAATATAAAAAGCTATTTAGATGAAAACTCTTCATCAAAAATATTTAATATTTCCTGTGATAAGGAAGACTCTCATTTATATTTTTATAGTGAAATATTGGGAAAAGGATATCAATTTAACTATTTGTATAATATAAATATAAAAAGTAATTCTAAAATTACTTTAATAGTTTTTACAAACTCAGAAGCAAAAGGATTTATAAATGTTTTAGGAAATTGTGAAAACGCAGGAAATATAGAGATCTTATTTATAAATGTAAATAAAAACAGTGTTTATACTAACTGTAATGTTTATTTAAATGGAGAACACTCTTCAAGTAACGTTGATGTTTGTTATATTTGTTCTGGAGATTATAAATTTGATTATAATTTAACTTCATCTATGGTTGGAAAGAAAACCAACGCAACTATAAATGGAAAGGGAGTACTTCTTGAAAATGCTAAGAAAATTTTTAGAGGTACGATTGATTTTAGAAAAGGTTGTGTGGGATCTGAAGGGTGTGAAAATGAAGAGGTAATAATCTTAAGTAAAAAAGTTAAGAATCAATCTCTTCCGCTTTTACTATGTAAGGAAAAAAATGTTAAAGGAAGCCATGGATTTACGGCAAATTCTATGGATTTAGATAAGGTTTTTTATCTTTTAAGTCGTGGATTTAGTGAGAAAGAAGCTAAAGGACTTATACTTCGTGGGAAATTTTTAAATATGCTTAAAGAAGTTAAGAATCAGGAAATTGTTGATAAGTTCATTGAGCTTTTGATGGAGGCAATTTAATTGGATATTTATAAAATTAGAGAAGATTTCCCAAGTCTTTTATCAAAGAATGATGAGGGAACTCCTATAGTTTATTTTGATAATGCAGCAACAAGTTTAAAACCTAAATGTGTAATGGAAACTATGCAAGATGTTTATATAAATGCTTTTGGAAATGCAAACAGAGGATCTCATATTATGGGAGTTAGAGCATCTAATGTTATGGATACTACAAGGGAGAATGTTAAAAATTTTATTGGGGCAGATAATAAGAGAAATATAATTTTTACAAAGGGAGCAACGGAAGCTTTAAATATAATTGTTTTCTCCTATGCGTCAAATTATTTAAAAGAGGGAGATGAAATTTTAATAGGAATTGATTCTCACCATGCAAACTTAGTTCCTTGGAAAATGTTATGTGAACAAAGAGGAGTTAAACTTACCTTTTTTTATGTAGACTCTAAGGGAGAAATAATTTACGATGATTTTTTAGAGAAAATAAAGAGAAAACCTAAGATCGTTTCCTTTACTCCAATTACAAATACTTTTGGAGTTATTCACGATTATAAGAAAATTATAGAGCTATCAAAAGAAGTTGGAGCTAAGGTTGTGGTTGATGCTTCTCAATCTATGACTCATATAAAATTTGATGTTAACAAAGATGATATTGACTTTTTAGTTTTTTCTGGTCACAAAATTCTTTCACCTCAGGGAATTGGAGTTTTATATGCAAGTGACAAGGTTATTAATGATATGAATCCATTTTTATATGGAGGAGATATGATTGATTATGTATTTGAAGATGAAGTTACCTTTAAAAATTATTTTGAAGGTTTTGAAGGGGGAACTCAAAATGTATCTTCTATCGCTGGGCTTAATTCTGCAATAGAATATTTAAATTCAATTGGACTTCAAAATATAATTGAGTATGAAAATAAACTTAAAAAATATTTTGTTGAGAAGAGCAAAGAAGTTGAAGAGTTTATATTTTATGGACCAGATGATTTAAATAAGAGAGTTTGTGTTTTTTCCTTTAATATAAAAGATGTTCATCCACATGATGTGGCGACAATTTTAGATTCTTATGGAATCGCAGTAAGATCAGGTCATCATTGTGCACAACCGTTTATGAGAAGACAGGGATTAAATTCAACAACGAGAGCGAGTTTATATTTTTATAACACCATAGAGGAAATAGATTATTTCTTTGATAAAGTTAAGAGCATAAAGAAAGTTTTAAAATTTTGAGGTGATAACAATGAATCTTGATGAATTATATAAAGATACGATTTTATTTCACGGTAGAAATACAGAAAATAAAAGAGAAGTATCTCCTTGTGATGTAAAGAAAAGAGGAGTTAACCATAGTTGTGGAGATGAAATAACAATTTCACTTAGGGTGCGTGATGGGGTTATTGATGATATTGCATTTTTAGGAGATGGATGTATGATATCAATGGCTTCAACTTCAATTATGATTGATCTTGTTAAAGGAAAACCTGTTGAGGAAGCAAAAGAACTTGTAGATATTTTCATAAGAATGATTAAAAGAGATGTTACAGAAGAAGAGATTCAAAAATTAGGAGATGGACTTGTTTTTCAAAATATTCAGAACATGCCTGCAAGAGTTAAGTGTGCAACTCTTGCATGGCATACTCTTGAAGAAATAATATAAATTGTTTGTACTCATGAGTTTCATGGGTACAATTTTTTTAACATAGGTATTGTTTTGAATTAATAGTGGAATTCTAAACTTAAGATAGGATTTGAGAAAGTTTTAGGAAAAATTATTTTTCATATAATCTCGTTTATTTACCTTAATATATGTGTGTGTTATAATCTTATCTGTAAGTTTTAAATTTAGTTTTTTCATGAAAAATATTTAAAAAGGGGGAAAAATTTATGGAAATAATAGAGCATCAAAATAATATTCAGAGAAATTATCCAGCATATGTACTTGGATTAGTTGGTTCGATTCTTTCTTTTGTTGTATGTTTTATTACAGGATTGTTAGTTTTTGTATTTCATGGATTATTTGTAAGTATTTTTGGAGAATTTTTTGAAGATATTTTTGAAGAAATATTTTATATGTATCAGTTCCAAGGATTTGATGGATTATATGAAGGTATCTATCAATTTGGAGTTATGATTTTTGTAATTATTTTAATTGGAGCTATACTTGGATTAGTAGGAACAATTTTATCGTGGAAACAGCCTTCAATTTTATCATGTACGATTATGATAATTGGCGGAGCGTTTTCTTTAGTTAGCTTAATATTTCCTGGAGTATTTTTAATTTTGGGAGGGATTTTAAATCTTAGAACTTTCAATAGTAATATGAAATATAGCGGGAGATAAAATTATTTAGAGAGGTGTGCAGGGTGAGTAAAATTAAAATCACAGAAACTTGTTTAAGAGATGGCCATCAAAGTCTTATTGCAACAAGATTAAAAACTTGTGAGATTTTACCTATACTTAGTGAAATGGATAAAGTTGGATATCATTCTATGGAAGTTTGGGGAGGAGCAACTTTTGATGCTTGTATAAGGTATTTAAATGAAGATCCTTGGGAAAGGCTTAGAGAAATTAGAAAGATTGTAAAAAATACAAAACTTCAAATGCTTTTCAGAGGACAAAATATTTTAGGTTATAGACATTATGCAGATGATGTAGTTGAAAAATTTATAGAAAAATCAGTTGAAAATGGAATTGATATTATAAGAATTTTTGATGCGTTAAATGATGTTAGGAATCTAAAAACTTCTATAGATGCAACAAAAAAGCATGGAGCTCATTTACAAGTGGCTATGAGTTATTCAATTAGCCCTGTTCACACTCATGAATATTACGTAAACCTTTCAAAAGAAATTGAAGAAATGGGAGCAGACTCTATTTGTATAAAAGATATGTCTGGAATTTTGCTTCCATATGAAGGATATGAACTTGTAAAGGAAATTAAGAAAAATATTTCTATTCCTTTAGAATTACATACCCACAGTACCTGTGGAATTGGAGAGATGCTTTATTTAAAAGCAGTAGAAAGTGGAGTTGACATAATTGATACAGCTATTTCAACTTTTGGAGGAGGAACAAGTCAACCTTCAACAGAATCTATTGTAAAAACTTTTGAAAAAACTAAATATAGTACGGACTTAGATTTTGATAGGCTTAAAAAAATTGCAGATTATTTTAAACCAATAAGAGAGAAATATTTAAATGAAGGAATTTTAAATTCAAAATCATATTTTATTAATCCACAAATTATAGAAACTCAATTACCAGGTGGAATGATTTCAAATATGATTAATCAAATGAAGGCTCAAGGAGCTGAAGATAAATTTGATGAGGTTCTTAAAGAAATACCTCGCGTTCGTGAAGATTTAGGATATCCACCACTTGTAACTCCACTTTCTCAAATGGTAGGGACTCAAGCGGTTATGAATATTTTAAGTGGTGAGAAATACAAGATGATCTCTAAGGAGATAAAAGATTATGTGAAAGGTTTATATGGAAAGCCTCCATCATCTATAAATAAAGATTTAAAGAGAAAAATTTTAAATGGAGAAGAAGAGGTTTTGTGTAGACCTGCAGATTTATTGGAAAATGAATTTGAAAAGTTTAAGAAAGAAAGCTTAGAGTTTGCAAAAAGTGATGAAGATATATTAAGTTATATTTTATTTCCACAAATTGCAAAGACTTTTTTGGAGAAAAAATATAATCAAAATGATAATCAAGTTATTAATATAAACTTAGAATTTGATTAAGATAAGGAAGGGTGTTTATATGGATATAAACATTGGTTTAAAGGAAGGGTTTATACTTTCAATATTTTGCATATTAATAGTTTTTATTGTTTTGATGATTATTTCATTGAGTGTGAATTTAATTAGAATTTTTATGTATAAACAACAACCTAAATATAATTTAGAAGTTAAAAAGCGTTTAGAGGAAAATTGTAACATAAAATTTGAAGATATTAAGGATGAAGATATGTTAATTGCGGCTTTTGTCGCATCTATTGATGTTGTTGAAGGTAATGATAATAAGACTGTTAAAATTAAAAGAATTAGAGAGATCTAGGAGGAGCATTTATGAAAATTTATAAGATTAAAGTAAATGGAAAAGTTTATGAGGTTGAGGTTGAGGTTTCTGAAAAATCTGGAAGTATTGTTAAAGAAAATAATACTAATAATACCCCTTCTGTAGTTTCTAATTCTTCGAACTCTAAAGGAGAAGAAGTTAAGGCTCCAATGCAAGGAAATATTTTATCTATAAAAGTTAAAAAAGGAGATAATGTTTCTAAGGGAGATGTTTTATTAATTCTTGAAGCTATGAAGATGGAAAATGAAATTTTATCACCTACATTTGGGATTGTAGAGGATGTTTTGGTATCTAGTGGAAATACAGTTAATAATGGAGATGTTTTAATAGTTATAAGGTAAGGGGATGAGAGAGTGAATATTAATTTTATAGATATGGTGTATGATTTATACGCCACGTCAGGTATAAAATTTTTGATAGAAAATCCTAAAAATTTAATCATGATAGGTATTTCTATATTCTTTATGTATTTAGCTATATTTAAAAAATATGAGCCATATCTTCTTTTACCTATTGCTTTTGGTATGTTTTTAGTAAATTTTCCAGTTGTGCCTGGAGAAGGTCTTATGGATGAAGGAGGACTTTTATATAATCTTTATCAAGGAGTTAAACTTGGAATTTTTCCTCCACTAATTTTTATGTGTATTGGAGCATCTATAGATTTTGGACCGCTTATTGCAAATCCTAAAAACTTTTTATTAGGAGCAGCAGCTCAGATTGGAATTTTTGTTGCATTTCTTATTGCTCTTGCTTTAGGATTTAATGCACTAGAAGCAGCTTCAATTGGAATAATTGGTGGAGCTGATGGACCAACTGCAATATATTTAACAAGTAAACTTGCTCCTCATCAATTAGGATCAATTGCAATTGCGGCGTATTCATATATGGCACTTATTCCAGTTATTCAGCCACCTATTATAAAGCTTCTTACAACGAAGAAAGAAAGACAAATAAAAATGGTTCAACTTCGAGATGTATCTAAGAAGGAGAAAATTCTTTTCCCTATTGTTGTAACAGCTTTGACGGTTTTAATAGTTCCAAGCTCTGTTTCATTAATTGGAATGCTTATGTTTGGAAATTTAATTAAAGAAAGTGGAGTAGTTCCTCAGCTCGTTGAAAATGTAAAGAATGCGTTATTATTTATTGTAACTGTGTTTATTGGACTTACAGTTGGAGCAACAGCCACTGCAAATAGTTTTTTACAAATAGCAACTATAAAGATAATTATTTTAGGGTTAATAGCATTTATTTTTGGTACGGCTTTTGGAGTTATATTTGGAAAAATAATGTGTTTTTTAACAAAAGGAAAGGTAAATCCTATGATTGGAGCTGCAGGTGTTAGTGCTGTTCCAATGGCAGCTAGAGTTGTTCATAAGATGGGAATTGAAGAAGATTCATCAAACTTTTTACTTATGCATGCGATGGGGCCAAATGTTTCTGGAGTTATTGGTTCAGCAGTTGCTGCTGGGATATTATTATCTATGTTTGGATAAATGAAGAGTAGGACTAAGTCCTACTCTTCATTTCTTATTTTGAAAACTTTATATGAGTTACGAATATTTTTAATATAGCGCTTTATCTTTTTAAATTCTACTTTAAAATTAGATGATACCTCAGAGAGTTTATTTGATGAATTTGAAATAGATTTTAAAATGTTATTGTTTTCTTTAGATTTATCATGGATATGTTTAATTGAAGTTAAGATTAAATTGTTTTTCTCTGTTAAGTTTTTAGATTTTGAATATATGTTTTCTAGAGATTTAGATGCTGTTGAAATATGACTGTTTATTGTATTCAAATTTTTAGAGAACATAGATGATTTAAGAGCATGTTCTTTAAAAATTCCAGAAGTTACAATTGTTTCTGAGTTTATTAATAAAATAGTTTTAATTATTGTAGCCAATGTATCTTGAATATGAGATACTGATTGGCTAGTTTTAAATGAAAGATCTCCAATTTCTTTGGCAACAACTGCGAAACCTTCTCCATGTTCTCCAGCAGAAGCTGCAACAATTGATGCATTTAATGATAAAAGTTTTGTTTGATTTGCAATTTCGTGTATCTCTTTTAAAATTTGTTTAATTTCAGAAGAAAGTTCGTTTAATAAAACAGTATTGGTTTTAAAATTTTCAAATTTTTGTATAAGAGGAGAAATTTCAAGTATAAAAGACTGAATGTTTTCAGTGTTATCTATACAACGATTTTGAGTTTCTTCACTAAGTTCTTTTAATGTATATATTTCATTAGACATTTTGTTTATTGAAGAGTTAAAGGAGAAGATTTCCTCTTTTACATTATTTGTATTTAGAAATATTTTCTCATTTGATTTTGAAATATTGAAAGTTAAAGAGGTTATGTCTGATATTTTTTCGATAATATCATCTTTTTTATGTTCAACATCTACAAAAGTAGTATCAATTTTTTGAGATGTGGAGATTATGGATCTTAATATGTTTTTAATGTTTTCAATCATATCAATAAATAAATTTTGTATTGAAGAAAATTCATTTGAGTATTGAGAGTAATGAAATTTTTCAGATAAATTTCCTCTAGAAATAATATTTAAAAATGATTTGATTGAATTTATTGGGTATTTTAATTTTGAAACGGAGAACCAAGTTATAATTAATGAGAATCCATACATTATGGATGTAAATTTAAGAATGAAAGACAATATACGAGTTCTATCTTGAGTGATAATTCTATTTAGGGATTTTGTATCTAAATCCATACCCAATAAGCTTATGATTTCATCATCTGAATTAAAAATTGGAGTATAGAATGAATAATATTCCCCCCAAGAATTATTAATATATTGTGCCCTTACAAATTTCTTTTTCCTATATGTTTCTCTAACTATACTAGAAGGTTTATCTCTTAAAATATATCCAGGAGATAAATGAAGCTCACCTTGACTTGCGTCTAATAAAATTATTTCATTATTATTTTTGTCAACTTTTATTGTATAAACAAATAATGCATTCAATGTTTTTTTGAGATTTAAAATTTGATTATAGCATTTTTTGTAGTTAGGATTATCAATCGTTGGATTTTCTAAAAATTTTATATAGGAGTCTATGTCAAAATTAGATATAAAAGTTTCGGATAATACTTGACCGTATGCTTCAAGAGTTTTTTTAGCAGTGGAATGAATGAGAAATAAAGAGCTTGAAACAAAAAATGCAAATAAAAGAACAAGTATTGAAATATGAATGAGGAAAATTTTTATACGTATTGATGGTTTTTTTATTGATATACTTTTTTCGAATTCTTTATTTTTTAATATATTTTCTTTCATGAAAATTACTCCAAATCGTATAGATTTATAATTTAAATTCACTTAATTCGAGTTTAATTTGACTTATGTTATTATCCAAATCTTCAAAGCTTTTTCTAAATATTAAAGCATTTTCATTTACTTTGGATATTAAATTCTCAATTTGTTTTATAGAATTAAGATTTGAAGAAGAGTTTGCACTTAGGAAAGTAACGTTCTCAAGAATTATTTCATTTTTGTTGTTAATTTTTTCTGTAGAAAAGGAAATATCTCTAATATATAAAGTAATGTTTTTAATTGAGTTATATATTTCAGTTAAATTTGAGGAGAAAACTTTTGATTTATCTGAATGGATTTTGAAAGATTCAAAAATTTCAATAGACTCTTTGTTAAGAGAGTTTATTGTTTCGCTTATTTTAATTAGAGTTTGTTGAATATAGCTTGTAGATTTTATAATATTTTGAGATAATTCTCCAACTTCTTTTGCAATAACTCCAAAACTTTTCCCATCTTCCCCAGCAGAAATTGCAACAATTGAAGCGTTAAGAGAAAGAAGCTTTGTTTCATTTGTTATTGTCAAAATATTTTCTAAAATATCATTTATTTTTCCAGATAAAACTGTTAAATTTTTACATTCTATTTGTTCCATTTGAAACTTTTTAATAAGAATGGTAATCTCCATTAAAAACTCATTTAAAAATTCATTGTTATGTTGACAAGTTTTAATTGCAGACATATTTGAATCTAAAATTATTTTAAGTTCGTCGATAATTTCATGAATATCATTTGAAAATAATTGCATTTTGTTTTTGAGATTAATAACTTCGTTATTTACCTGCTCGCTTGATTTTGAAACTTTTGTAATATATCCCATTGTAGATTTAATTTTATTTAATATCTCAAGAGAGAAAAGTTTAACTTTAGATATTGAGAACTTTATATATTCAAGATAGATAATTAAACTTAAGATAAAATTATTTATGAGTTTTATTGATTTTAAAAATAATATTTGAATGCTGTTAAATTCATTAGTTGAAAAAATAACATTGTTGTTTACTGAAAGAATTTTATTTGAGATATTTAGAACTTCATTTTTAAGAATATAAATTGGTTTAAGAATTTTCCAGAATCCGATAGTTGCTATGTATATGTAAAGCATTGTAAGAGCTATATTTACAATAAGAAGCATAGAAATAGGTAATATAAATTTATTTAATGTTAGCCTCAAAAACATATCATCTGGAATATTAAAAGCCATAAGAGCTAAAATATCCCCATTTTCATTTAAAATTGGAGAATAGAAACTATAATAAGTGTCTTTATTTATTTTGACATTTCCAGAAATAATTTGTTTGGTTTTATAAGATTCTATACCGAATTTTGAATTAATAATTTCTCCTATTTTAAAATCTGAGTTTGTTCCGTGAACTAATAAAGACTCTTTGTTTGTATCTAAATCAACAGTTGACAGATAAATATCTTTTATACCTAAGGTAGTGCTAAATTCATAAAGATAGTTTTTTATATCTTTAAAATAAGAACTTGATTTAGAAGGATTTTTCAAAAATTCATGAGTTAATTTATAATCAAAATGAGAGGTTAAATTATACAGTACATCTTGGTAGTAGTTAATTAAAACATCATTAGAGGTTTTAAAGATAATATTTAAATAAACAAAAATCGAAAATAAACTTATGATTAAAATGATTCCGATTTTTTGTATAAGCATTGTTCGAAAAAGGGTTTTTGATTTTAAATTTTTAAAAATTATTCTATGTATGATAATAACCTCCTTAAAGAAATTCTATATCTTTAATTAATGATAAAAATTATTGTGATTTAAAAATTTAAAATATATAAAATGGTTTGTGTTTTATTATGTACCAAAAGTTTATTTAGTATTAAAGATTTTAAAATTTTAAAGTTTTATTGTGTTAATAAATTTATAGTGGTAAAATTTTTTATAAGTTAAATAAAATAGAGGAGGGATTATATAAAACTTTTAGATATAAATAAAAAAATTAAATCTGAAGGGGAGTTAGTAGAGTATACAAATAAATCTGGAGCAACTAATTTAGTTGAAAATCCAAAACTTAAGATTAAGAATAAATATTTTGAGATAGTTAA
>JAGHEJ010000016.1 GCA_017889345.1 Clostridiales bacterium
TTAAATTTTGGTAGATTTTCATATAAAAATGAAGGTCTTTTTTATTTTTTTGAATGAAGTTATCCATATTGAGAGCATGTTTAATTTAAAGATATGAAAAATGTGAAAGCTAGAAAATAAGAGGTGCGAGAAGATATAGGGGAATTTAACACAATATTACAATATGTAAAGTTTTATATTAAAGGAAAGGGTTTATTATGGAAGATATAGAGTATAAAAAAAGTGAAAAAGTGAAAGTAAATGGGATTACTTTTTATTATGATCCAAATAATTTAGACATTAATGGTTTTTGTAAGGATGGTGAAAAAATTGTTAGCATAAAAAATGAACTTTATGAATTTTCACAATGTGGTGAACTAGATGAAGAGTGTTATAGTATTTTTTTAGATGATTTAGGAGAATTAGTTATATTTTAATTATTGGAGTAAATAGAAATGGACAAATTTTTGATTTTATTAAATAATTCCCAAGAAGTGAATAAATTAATTAATTTAATGAGTAGAGAATTAATTATTAAAGAAATAAAGTTTTATATAGGTGTTGGAATTTTATTAATAGGGTTTATAATTTTGTTAATTCAAATTACTAATAAAAATAGATAAATTGGCTTTATTTATTTTGGGATTATTAAAAAGTTATATAAAGTTTCGTTTACATGTTTCGATCATAAAAAATAAATGATCGAGAGGTGAGTATAAACTGAAATATTTTTTTAATGTATTGATTAAATTGATTGAAATACATATACAGATATTTTTAATAATTCGTTTGATAATTTTTTATTTATTTTTAATATGTTTGGCGATTGTTTTTATAATTGTTATTTTAATTAATATAATTTATTTAATTAAACAATTTAGAAAATAGAGAAATTTTATTTAAATAACATATGAAATCACAAATTTAGTGAGGGTAAAAAATGAAGATAGAATATATTTTTAATTTTTCTCAAAGTTTGATTAACTCTCAAATTTGTTAAGGAGTATATCATGAACAAATTGTGTAATAGCTATGGATGTAGAGAGTTAACAAAACTCAAAGAAAAATATTGTGATAAACATAAAGTAATTGAACTTGAGAATGTTAAAAGATGGAGAAAGGCTTATGATGAGAAAAGGCAAGATGACAAGTATAAAAAGTTTTACAAAAGTAGTAGATGGAAATTTTTAAGAAGTCATGTACTTAAAAGAGATAACTACGTATGTCAAGAATGTATAAAAGAAAACAAGTTAACAGTATGTAGTACAGTACACCATATTGTTAGTATAAAAGAAGACTTTTCTAAAGCATTAGATGAAGATAATTTAATAACATTGTGTCATGATTGTCACAACAAAATACATAATAGGTTTTAATAGTATGAATAAAGAAAAATATTTAAAAATTATTGGAAGCAGAATACAAAAATATAGGACATTAAAAGGACTATCTCAAGAAGAATTGTCAAAAAGATGTGGATATAAAAGCAAATCATCCATAAGTAAAATAGAATCAAGAGTGTATGATATACCTATATCTAAGATTCCTGTAATTGCTCAATCATTGAATGTTAATGAAATAGATATTTTAAGAGGGGAGGGTTAATTATGGATAATATAGAATTAATGTATAGGATATTAAAGTACATAGAGGACAATTTAGATAATGAAGAAATATATATTAGAAATATTAGTTATGAACATTTAAATATTAGTAAGACAAGATGGTTTAGAATAATGGAAATATTAATTGATGAACAATATATAAAAGGTATTTATATGTATAGTGTAGATACAAAACCCATTATTAAATGTTATAGTGCTAGAATAACATTAAAGGGAATTGAGTTTATTAGAAAATATAATTGCAATGGAGGACAAGTAATGACTACTATGTGGGATATTAATTTTGATTATAAAAAAGTTAAGGATGAAGTTATAGAATTATTTAAGAAAAATAATTTAACTTTTTCTCAAGCTAGTAGAGTTATTAGTTTAGTACATAGAGAACTTGAAAATAAATCATCAAATTCATTAGTTAATTAATTAAAAGTATTGCTAAAATTAGTAGTACTTTTTTATTATGCATGAAAATTTATAGATACCCCCTACCCTTGAATATTTTAAGTAGGGTATATGGGGACCGTGGGGGGTAGTTTTCTTTTTAAAAAATTCCCTAAAAAATTTCAAAGGTGGGATAAAATGGGAAGAAATCCGAAACTAACGCTAGTTAATAAAAAACATTTTACTAAAGAGGAAAAACGAATTAGAGAAGAGAAGGAAAATAAATTATTTAAAAATAATACAATAGATAAAATAGTTCCCCCTTCTTGGTTATGCAAGAAAGCAAAAGATTTATTTAGAGAAATTTCTACTGAGCTTATGAAAAGAGATATGTTAACTAATTTAGATTTAAATTGTTTATCTCTTTATTGTGATTATTATATAAAGTTTTTAGATATAAATAAAAAAATTAAATCTGAAGGGGAGTTAGTAGAGTATACAAATAAATCTGGAGCAACTAATTTAGTTGAAAATCCAAAACTTAAGATTAAGAATAAATATTTTGAGATAGTTAA
>JAGHEJ010000017.1 GCA_017889345.1 Clostridiales bacterium
CTGAAAATCCTCGTGTCGCTGGTTCGATTCCTGCTCTAGCCACCAAATTTTAAAGGCAACGCTTAGTGCGTTGCCTTTATTGTTTTATATAAATTAATTACAAAATTTCTAGTTTCACGATCAATATTTAAAATTTCATCGAGAGATGGATTTTTAATTACAGAGTGAGAATTTAATGTTTCATATATTAAAGTTTCGATTGATAAAAATGGAATCTTTCTTTCTAAAAATAATTTCACAGCTTCTTCATTTGCAGAATTGAAAACTGTTGTTGCACTTCCACCTAATTTTCCAGCATCAAAAGCCATTTTAACACATGGATATCTATTAAAATCTACTGGCGAAAAATTCAAAGAGGTAATTTTTCCAAAATCAAGTGGAGAAAAATCTTTGTTAAAAATTCTATCAGGATAAGTTAGAGCGTATTGTATAGGATTTTTCATATCAGGCATACCCATTTGTGCCATTATTGTTGTATCTTTAAACTCAATCATCGAATGAATTATACTTTCTTTGTGAATTATAACATTAATATTTTCGTAAGGTATGTCAAATAGAAAATGTGCTTCAATTACTTCAAGTCCCTTGTTTGCCATTGTTGTGGAGTCGATTGTAATTTTTGCTCCCATGCTCCAATTTGGATGTTTTAGGGCTTCTTCAACTGTTACGTTTTTAATTTCTTCACGTGTTTTATCTCTGAAGCAACCGCCAGAAGCCGTTAAAATAAGTTTGTTAATATCTTTTTTGTTTTCTCCATTTAAGCATTGAAAGATTGCGGAGTGCTCACTATCAACTGGTATGAGTTTAACATTATGTTTCTTAATTTTTTCGTTGATTATGTGCCCTGCAGTTACAATTGTTTCTTTGTTTGCAAGAGCTATGTTTTTTCCATTTTCTATGGCGTGTATAGTTGGCATGAGACCAATGTTTCCAACTAAGCCATTTATTACGGTATGTGTTGAAGGAAATGTTGAAATTTCAAAAAGTCCTTCTAAACCATAAGTGAATCTTATATTTGGATATTCACTTTTAAGAATATCAAAGTGGTTTTTGTTTTTAACGCACACAAGTTTTGGAGTAAATAGAGATAAAATTTTTCTTAGATAATCAATGTTTTCTCCAACAGAAATTGCGTCTAGTGTAAATTTATCTCTATTGTTATTTAAAATTTCAATAGATTGAGATCCGATTGACCCCGATGCACCTAAAATTGAAATATTTTTCATTGGCCCTCCTTAAAAATTAATGATTATATATTAACGATTCAATTTTATTGACTATACTTTCGCAGTCTAAATTATTTAATTTATGGAGGTTTTCATTATCTCCATGAGAAAAGAATTTATCTTCAATACCAAAAATTTCAATGTCGTTTTTGTATTTATTTTTTATGGCAAATTCGCAAATGCTTGTACCGAAACCACCAATTTTACAAGCTTCTTCAATTGTTATTATAGGAAGATTTAATTTGAACAATTGATGCAAAAGTTTTTCGTCAAGAGGTTTGATGAAACGAGCGTTTATAATTTTTACGCTTACACCTTTTCTAGAAAAGTTTTCTCTAACTTCATAAGCTCTCTTTATCATTGGTCCAAAAGTTAAAATAATTAAATCATTTCCTTCAGCTTCGATTTCCCAAGAACCGAATTCTATATCTTTAAAGCTTTCAACATGAGTTAGCTCTGTGTATCCACGTGGGTATCTAAATGCAATTAGTCCTTTATTAGTGTAATTATAAAGAGAATTGTATAAAAGATTTTGAGCTTCAATTTGATCTTTTGGCATAATAATTGAAACATTTGGTATAGGTCTTAGGAAACTTATGTCATATATTCCGTGATGAGTATCTCCATCACCATTTGCAAATCCACATTTATCAACAGCAATAACCATATTTAAATTTTGGCGTGCAATATCATGAATAACTTGATCATAAGCTCTTTGAAGAAATGTTGAGTATACGAAAAATATTGGTTTTAAACCTGAAAGGGCAAGAGAAGCTGAAAAAGTTGCTCCATGCTGTTCTGCAATTCCTACATCAAAAAGTCTATCAGGAAATTTCTTTTTGAAGAAGTCAAGCTTTGAACCTTTTGTCATGGCAGGAGTTATACATATAATTTTGTTATCTTTGGAAGAAAGCCTTTCAACAGTTTCTGAAATTACAGATCCCCAAGCTCTATGTCCAGGAGATTTAGAGCGAATTTTTGTTCCTGTAGATAAATTAAAAGGTCCGATTCCATGCCAAGAACCAACGTTATCATTTTCAGCAGTTTCAAGTCCTTTACCTTTTTTAGTTATAACGTGTAAAACACAAGGTTTATTAGAGTTTTTGGCTTTGTTCAAATTATTTATAAGAGATTTTATATCGTGTCCAGAAATTGTTCCAATGTAATTACAATTTAGATTTTCAAAGAAATTGAGTATGGTTTTAGAGTTGGGAGAGGTATCGTTTTTAAGATTTAAAATTTTATCTGATGTATCAAATATTTGATGGTTAGAAATATTTTTAGGAGTAAGAGCACAAATATTTTTTGAAATAGACATTTTATTATCGTTTAAAATGATAATCATTTTTCTTTGCTCGTATCCAATGTTATTTAATGCTTCAAGTGCCATTCCTCCAGTTAAAGCACCATCTCCGATAAATGATATTATATTTTCGTCTCCATTTCTTAAATCTCTTTCAACTGCCATACCAAGAGCAGCAGACAAAGAAGTTGAGCTATGACCAGTTTCCCAAACGTCATAATTACTTTCATCTCTCCTAGGGAATCCTGAAAGCCCATTAAATTTTCTCAATGTATTAAAAAATTTACCTCGACCGGTAAGAATTTTGTGAGTATAACATTGATGTCCAACATCAAAAATTAATTTATCACGATTCATATCAAAAACGTAGTGAAGTGCTATTGTAAGTTCTATAACTCCAAGATTTGATGAAACATGTCCACCGGTTATGCTAAGAGAATGTATAAGAAATTCTCTTATTTTATCTGACAATGAATAAAGTCCCTCTAAGGATAAATTTTTTATAAAAGAGGGTTCAATAATATCATATAAACAATCAAAGTTTTTCATTTTTTTCCCATCCTATTTTAAAGACAAAACATTCTTTAATTATACCATTTAAAAATAGAATTAAAATTAAAAAATTAATTATTTTTGGGGATTTATTTTAAGAAAGGTTAATTATTATAAATTTTAAAACTTGACTTTTTATTTGTAAAATAATTTAATGAAATAAAGTAAGTAATATTGAAAGGGGATTATTAAATGAAAAGATCATTTATAATTGTATTATTACTTGGAGTATTTCTTGCGGGATGTTCATCGAATCAAGATAAAAATATTACAGATAGCACTACAACTACAGAAATTGTTGAAGTTAAAAGCGATAAGCCAGAACGTTATGATGATAATATAAAGAATAATTCATTAGCAATTAGCCCTGATGAAAGAATTGCTATAGTTTCAAATAGTGATATTGATAAAGTTAAAGTTTATGATTTGAAGAGTAAAAAGGAGATTGGAGAATTAAGTGAAGTTGTAACTCCAAGACATATTGCATTCTCAAAAGATGGTACACGTTTTTATTTATCTGATAGCTCTTATGGAACTATAAGAGAATATGATGTAAATACTTTAGAGCAACTTGGAAGTTTCCCAGTTGGAAAAGGAGTCTTTGGATTTACTTTAACTAATAAAGGAGATAAGATTTTTGCAAATAACCAATCTGAAAGCACAGTTACTGTAATAAACTTAGAGACAGGGACAATAGAGAAAGTGATCGAAGGATTTAGTCAACCACGTCAAGGTATAGTAATTGATGAAAATGATAAATATGTTTATGTTACTAACTTTGAAGGAAATGATGTAAGAGTTATAAATACAGACACAATGGAAATTGAAAAAACATTATCAGGAATACCATCTATTAGAGCTATCTCAGTAGATACTGAAAATAATTTATTGTATGGAGCATCAAGTAGTGAGAATACAATAAATGTAGTTGATATTAATACTGGAGAAATTAAAAAATCAATTCCAGTAGGAAAAGAACCATATGGAGCAGCTCTTTCACCAGACAAAACTATAATATTATCTGGAGAAAAAGGCAGCAATCAAGTAAGTGTTATAGATACAAATACTTTAGAGGTTTTAAGAACTATTGAAGGATTGAATGAACCAAGACAAGCTATAGTATATAGTTCAGAAGATGGAAAAGCTTATGTATTAAATGCTGATTTGAGTATTTCTATAATTGACTATGTAAATGGACAAGTTCTAGAAACAATTAAATAATTTAAATTTTGCAGGGAAAATTATTTGTTTTCTCTGCATTTATTTTTTAATTGAATATTTAAAAATTGTTTTTAAAA
>JAGHEJ010000018.1 GCA_017889345.1 Clostridiales bacterium
ATTAAGTAAGTATTTTCAAAAAAAGGGTTTTAGGGAGAATCCCTAACAAGTAAAAATTGATAAAAAAGAAGCAGGTAAAATATTTCCTGCTTCTTCAATTTTAAGTAAGTGGGTATTCACTTACTGTGCTTGCTACTAAAATTTATACATTTTATTGATTAACATCTATGATAACAAAAAATAAAATTTTTGAAAAAATTTTTAAAAAAATGGAAACATAAGTCCCAAAAATTCAGGTTTATATATGAAGGGCAATTTATGTTTTTAAGGAGGAGTTATGAAGAGTAATAAAAGATATTATTGGTTAAAACTTAAGGAAGATTTTTTCAATGAAAAGAGGATAAAAAGATTAAGAAAAATATCAGGAGGTGATACGTACACAATAATCTATTTGAAATTATTGTTACTTAGTTTAAAGTCAAATGGAAAATTATGTTATGACGAAGTTGAAGCAGATTTCATAAAAGAACTTGTACTTACAATAGATGAATCTGAAGATGATGTTGGAGTTACTCTAACATTTTTACTTAAACAAAAAATGATTGAGGAATTGGTGGAAGATAAAGAATATTTTTTAACAGAAATTCCTAGATTAATAGGCTCAGAAACTGCATGGGCAGATAAGAAGAGGAAATATAGAGAACTGAAAAGAGAGGACAATGTCCTCAAGTTGTCCTCTTTATGTCCACCCAATGTCCGACAAGAGATAGAGTTAGATAAAGATATAGAGATAGATATAGATAAAGAGTTAGATTTATATAGAAAAACTTATGGAAAATACAAAAATGTTTATTTAAATGATGAAGATTATATTGAACTTAAAAATATTTTGGGAATTTATTTAGAGGATATGATAGAAAGATTATCGTCTTATATGGAAGCAAGTGGGAAGAAATATATTAATCACAAGGCAATAATTATTGCTTGGTATTTAAAAGATAAACATAACTTGAAAAAGAAGGAATTGTTTTCTGACTATGAAGATGGTGATAGTCTTATTTAATATTTAAATTAGGAGTTTTATATGGATAAGAAAATTTTTATTAGAGGTGTTGAGTTTAAGTATAATTCTAAAGATCAATATGAAAAAGATGGACATGTATTTTGTATAAATTGTGATACTCAAATAGATGGAAGATTTTTAAATATTTTAGGCAAAGATGTAGTAGTTAGAAATAAATGTAGATGTGAAGTTAAAAAAGAGAAGCAATATTTTGATAAAGATAAGAAAAATAGAATCAGTATTTTGAAATCAAATTGTTTTGATGGAATTGAAAGTCTTAAAAAATATAGATTTGATTTTAATAAGAGTACAAATAGTAAAGAGGAAATTCTAGGGATAAATTACGTAAATAAATTTAATGAAATGATCAAGGAAAATATAGGGTTACTTTTATACGGAAATGTTGGGAGTGGGAAAACATATTTAGCAAGTTGTATAGCAAATGGAATAATCGAAAAGTATCTTTATGAAGTTAATTTTAGAAATATTCCTCAAATTATGAATGACATGGAGAAGAGAGGATTTGACATAGATAAAAATTATTACATAAATAAACTTTGTAGTGTTAAATTGCTTATATTAGATGATTTTGGAATAGAAAGAAAGACAGAGTATATCACTGAAAAATTATATGAAATTATTAATATGAGATATATTAAAAAGCTTCCAACAATTATATCAACTAATTTATCTTTGAAAGAAATACAGAATGAAACAGAGAGCATATCACTTAAAAGAATTTACTCAAGAATTCTTGAAATGTGTATTCCAGTTAAAATTGTAGCAGAAGACAGAAGAATTTTTGAAAGTAAATGTAAAATTGAGAAAGCTAAAAAATATTTGATAGATAATTAGGATTTATGGGAGGGATTTTTATGAAGAATCAAAAGCAAGTTTTTATAGTAAAGAGCAAATACTCAACTTCAAGAGTTGCAACAGATGTATTTGTAAATTTGATAATTAAAGATGAAAAGAAAAACAAAATGAATAATATGCCTCTTGATAATAAACAAAATAAGTTGTATAACAAAAGTAAGTTAGAAATTGATTTTCTTGTTCCTGATTTAAAGGAGGAATAGGAAATGAAAAGCAATTTTAATATACCTAAAGTTGCTATTTATTGTAGATTATCAAAAGACGATGAACAAAAGGGAGAAAGCGTAAGTATACAAAATCAAAAAGATATGATTGAGTATTATGTCTTAAATAAAGGGTGGAGTATTTATGAAATTTATATTGATGATGGATATAGTGGATTAAATATAGATAGACCTGCATTTAAGAAAATGATTAAAGATATAGAAGATGAAAAAATAGATATTGTTATAACTAAAGATTTATCAAGACTTGGAAGAAATTATTTACAGACAGGATATTATACAGAAACATTTTTTCCGAAAAATGGAGTAAGGTATATTGCCATTAATGATGGTGTTGATACAGTCAATGATAATAATGAAATTGTTCCATTTAAAAATGTTTTAAATGAATTTTACTCAAGGGATGTTTCAAAGAAAATGAAATCAGCTTATATAGCAAGAGCAAGACAAGGTAAATTTACAGGATGTCTTGCTCCCTTTGGATATATAAAAAATCCAGAAAATACTCATGTGTTATTGGTTGATAATGAAACTGAATGGATAATTAGAAAAATATTTAATTTAGCTATGAGTGGATACGGAGTACAAGCTATTAGAAGAAGATTGCAAGATGAAAAAATTCCAGCTCCAACTTGGTGGAATAGAAAAAAGGGATTAAGAAATAAGTACACAAAGTTTGAAAAGAACATTGATGGTGGAGAATATATTTGGGATTGCACAACGATTAAAGAAATAATTGAAAATCCTGTTTATATAGGGAATATTACAACAAGGTAAAACAGAGAAACTTAGCTATAAATCAAAAAAGGAATTTTTATTGATGAAAAAGATTGGTTAAGTAAAGAAAATGCACATGAAGGAATTGTATCAAGATTAAAATTTAGTTTGGCAAATAAAATGTTACTTAGAGATCTTAAAGGTACTCCTAATATTTTATCAGGTCTTTTGTTTTGTAAATATTGTGGTAGCCAAATGATAAGACGAATTATCAGAAATAAAAATGGAGATAAGATTTATTATATTTGTTCTAAAAATAATAGATGTAAGAATTGTTCAAATCACAAAATAAGTAGAGAAGATATCTTAGAAACGACAAAAAATGTTATTCAAAATCATTTGAGTTTTTATGAAAAATTAATTGATAAAATTAATAAATCAGATATTCATAATTTAAAATTTGAAGTGGATTTTGAAGAGCTTAAACAAGAAAAGATAAAGTATGAACATTTATATCAATCTTTATATGCTGACTTAGAAGAAGATTTAATCAATGATAAAGAAATCGAAAAATTATTGAAAACTATAGAGAACGAAGTCAAATCAATAAATCTAGATATGAAGGAAGAGGTTAAGAAAGAAGTTTTTGAATTGATTTCTAAAATAGATAAAGCTGTGAAATCTAATCAAGAACCTAAATTATCATGGTTAGGCAAAATAAAGAAGTTTTGTGAAGGATCAACAATTATAGTTACTTGTATTGATAAAATAATTGATCTTATTTCTAAATTAGGGTGATAACATGAAACAAGAAATTAAACAACGTATTGATCAAATTAAAAATGGAGAAGTCCCTCACGGATACAAGAAAACAAAAATTGGAATCGTTCCGAATGAGTGGCAAGTTGAAAATTTTGATGATGTTTTTACTATAGTTTCAAATAATGTTTTATCACGAAATGATATGAATGAGTTTGAAGGTTATTTTTTAAACATACATTATGGAGATATATTAATTAAATATAATGAAAATTTGGATTGTTCAAATGAAAAAATACCATTTATTAATAAAGATGTAGAAATGAAAAATTATCAACTATTAGATGATAGATATGTTATTTTTTCAGATACTGCAGAGGATTATACAGTAGGTAAAGCGGTTGAATTATTAAATGTAGGTAATAAAAAAGTTGTATCAGGTTTACACACTATACCTTGCAAACCAAACAAGGAATTTGCTTCAAAATGGTTTGGTTATTTTTTGTAATAGTTTTATGTACCATAATCAATTGTTGCCTTTAGCAACAGGTATAAAAGTTACAAGTATTTCTAAAGGTTCAATTCGTACTACGTTGTTATTAAATCCTCCACTCAATGAACAACAAAAAATATCAGAAATACTTTCAACACAAGACAAAGTAATTGAATTGAAAGAGAAACTTTTGAAGGAGAAGGAGAAGCAGAAAAAATATTTAATGCAAAATTTTGTTACAGGAAGGAAACGTTTAAAAGGTTTTAATGGTGAATGGAAAAAAGTTAAGTTGGGAGATATTTTTGATTATGAACAACCTACTCAATATTTAGTTAAAGAAACTAATTATAGTGATAATTTTTAAATACCTGTATTAACAGCTGGAAAAACTTTTATTTTAGGATATACAAATGAAGAATTTGGAATTTTTAATAATTTACCTGTTGTAATATTTGACGATTTTACAACATCATCAAAATATATAGATTTTCCATTTAAAATAAAATCATCAGCTATTAAAATTTTGAAATGTAGAGAGAATTACAATATTGTTTTTGCATTTGAATTATTACAAAAAATAAAATATACAATTGGTGGACATGAGAGACATTGGATTTCAAAATTTTCAAATATCAATGTGCAAGTTCCATCTCTCGAGGAACAAAAAGCAATTACAGAAATCTTGACTACGGCAGACAGAGAACTTAAACTATTACAAGAAGAATTGGAAGAAGAGAAGCGAAAGAAGAAAGCGTTGATGCAATTATTGTTGACGGGAATTGTTAGAGTGAATTCATAGTTTAAAATTTGAAAATATAGCGAGTCTTCCAACTCGCTATATTTTTTTGGAGGTAAAAGAGTGGACATAAATAAATTTTCAGAACTTAACATAAGTCAAAAACCTGCCCTAGAACTTTTACAAGAAATGGGCTATACATATATTTCTCCTGAAGAGTG
Organism: Clostridiales bacterium; assembly: GCA_017889345.1. Lineage (GTDB taxonomy): Bacteria > Bacillota > Clostridia > Clostridiales > Clostridiaceae > Dwaynesavagella. The sequence goes on from JAGHEJ010000018.1 coordinate 5,030, forward strand.
CGTAGTTCAGCGAGGTGCTTTATACAAAGTTCTTTTAAAAGAAGTGTTAAGAGAACAACTCAAAAAGATTAATAAATTTAATTACGGAAATTCTACCATAGAATTTTCTTCATCAAATATCGAAAAATCTATCGAAGATATCGACGAACCTTTAAATGATGGACTTACTAAAACTAGCGAAAAAATTTATAACTCTCTTCTTTTTGGAAAAAGTTATCCCGAAACTGTTGGCAATGGAAAAGTTCAAAATTTTAATCTCAAATATATCGACTGGGACAACGTCGAAAATAATGTTTTCCATGTTACAGATGAATATCGAGTAGAAGGATCAGACAAACAATTTAACGCTCGTCCAGATATCGTTCTATTTGTTAACGGTATCCCTTTCGCCGTAATCGAATGTAAAAAATCTGATG
>JAGHEJ010000019.1 GCA_017889345.1 Clostridiales bacterium
ACATAGATATGGAAGTTGAGTTAATAACACCAATAGCAATGGATGAAGGATTAAGATTTGCTATAAGAGAAGGTGGAAGAACTGTAGGTTCTGGAGTTGTTTCTAAAATAAATAAATAGTATTTAATGTGGATGGTTTTAAACCATCCATAAATTTTACTTAAGTTGACAAAGTTACGTAAAGTATGTTATTTTATTACAAGGTGTAATTTTGGAGGTGTATAAAAGTGAGGATTAATATAACTTTAGCCTGTATGAATTGCAAACAGCGAAATTATAATACGGTTAAAAATAAGAAAAATGATCCTGAAAGATTAGAATTTAAAAAATATTGCAGATTTTGTAAGACACATACATCTCATAAGGAAACTAAATAATATAATTGGTTAATTAGGGAGTGTTTTTTTGTCTAGTAAGAGTAAAGAAAAACAATTAACTAAAAGGTCAAGTTTATTTTTGGAAATATTTCAAGAGTTTTCAAAGATTACGTGGCCAAAAGGTAAAGAATTTAAAAATACTAGTTTTATTGTTTTGGTTTTTGTTGGAATGTATATAGTTTACATAGGCTTTTTTGATTTTATGTTAAAAAAGGTATTTGATATTTTATTCAAATAAAGTTTAATTTGAGAGGATAGCGCATAAATGGATCCGATATTATCAAATTGGTATGTTCTTCATACTTATTCTGGTTATGAAAATAAAGTTAAAAACAGTTTAGAAAAATTAGTGGAAAGTAACGGTTTGCAAGATAGTATACTTCAAATTGTTATTCCTGTAGAAGAATCTGTTGAAAAAAATGGAGATAAGATTAAAAAGGTTTCTAGAAAGATATATCCAGGATATGTGTTTGTTAAGATGGTAATGAATGATGAAATGTGGTATAGAGTTAGAAACATACGGGGGGTAACAGGTTTTGTTGGCCCTACAGGTAAAGATGCAGTACCGCTTAGCGAAGAAGAGATAGATTTTATGGGGATAAAAGAGAGTATTAAAGACGTTACATATAGTGTAGGAGATATAGTTGAAATAAAAGTAGGAGCTCTTAAAGGACATTATGCAACTATCAAAGAAGTAGATCAAGAAAAAAGCAGAGTTAAAGCCATTGTAAGTGTAGTTGGGGAAAATTTAATTGATATGGAATTTTCTCAAATATCTCACATGAATTAGGAAGTTTAAGATTAGTTTAATAAGGAGGTATATTATGGCTAAGAAAATAGTTGGTATGATAAAATTGCAACTGCCTGCTGGTAAAGCAACTCCAGCTCCACCTGTAGGACCAGCTTTAGGTCAGCATGGTGTAAATATAATGGCATTTTGTAAAGAGTTTAATGCTAAGACATCAGATAAAGCAGGGTTAATAATACCAGTTGTTATTTCGGTGTACCAAGATAAATCATTTAGTTTTATTATGAAGACTCCGCCAGCAGCTGTTTTATTGATGAAAGCTTTAGGAGTTGAGAAGGGATCATCTGAACCTAATAAAACTAAAATTGGAAAGATTAGCATAGATAAAGTTAAAGAAATTGCTGAGTTGAAAATGCCTGATTTAAATGCTGGAAGTATAGAAACTGCTATAAGTATGGTTTTAGGTACAGCAAGAAGTATGGGAATAGAAGTTGAAAAGTAATAATATAGAAGGAGGTGTGTGATTGTGGGAAAGAAATATCTAGAAAGTATAAAGTTAATAGATAAAGATGTATACTATGATCCTGCTGAAGCTTTTGATCTTGTAACAAAAACATCAAAAGCAAATTTTGATGAAACAGTTGAGTTGCATGTAAAATTAGGTGTAGATCCAAGACATGCGGATCAACAAATAAGAGGTACGGTTTTACTACCAAACGGAACAGGTAAAAAAGTAAGAATACTTGTTTTCGCTAAGGGTAATAAAGCTAAAGAAGCACTTGAAGCTGGAGCAGATTATGTTGGGGATGAAGAATTAGTAACTAGGATTCAAACTCAAAACTGGTTTGAATTTGATATAGTTGTTGCTACTCCAGACATGATGGGTGTTGTAGGAAAAATCGGTAAGGTTTTAGGACCAAAAGGATTAATGCCAAACCCAAAATCTGGAACAGTTACTATGGATGTAGCTAAAGCTGTTACAGAAATTAAGGCTGGTAAAGTTGAATATAGAATTGACAAGACTGCAATAGTTCATGTTGCTATAGGTAAGAAGTCATTTGGTGTTCAAAAATTAGTGGATAATTTTAATACTATAATGAGTGCTATAATAAAATCAAAACCTGCATCAGCTAAAGGACAGTATTTAAAGAGCATTTCAGTATGTAGCACGATGGGGCCAGGTGTAAAAATTAATATATCTAAACTTGATTAATCCGAAGACAATAGGTCTAAGAAATTAGATAAGGGTATAACACGCCTATTTAGGAGAAATTATCAATATTATTAGAAGGATGTATGTGTATTGAAGTTTCTCTTTAAGTGGAGAGCTTTATTTTTTTGTAAGGAGGTGTTCTGTAATGACTAAGAATATGTCTATAAAAGTTGAAAAGGTTAAGGAAATAAAAGAGAAATTTGAAAAGGCTAATTCTATAGTTTTTGCTGATTATCAAGGTATAAATGTAGAACAAGATACTCAACTAAGAAAGCAAATGAGAGAAAATGGAGTTGAGTATAAGGTTTATAAAAATAGATTAGTTAAAATCGTTGCAAAAGAACTTGGTTATGATTTTTTATTAGAACATTTAGAAGGGCCAACTTCTGTTGCTTTTGGGTACGATGATATAATTGCTCCAGCTAAAATATTAAATGATTTTGCTGAGAAGTCAGGAAAGATATCACTAAAAGTTGGAGTGGTTGAAAAAGAATTCTATGATAATGACAAAATACAAAAACTTGCAAAGATTCCTTCAAAAGAAGTACTTATTGCAAAATTACTTGGAAGTATCAAGTCACCGCTTTCAAAACTTGTGTATGTGCTTAATGCTGTTAAGGAATCTAAAGAATCTGAAAATGTATAAATAAAATTTAATTAAGGAGGATTTATTACATATGAATAAAGAGCAAATACTTGAAGCTATAAAAAATATGAGTGTTTTAGATTTGAATGACTTAGTAAAAATGTGTGAAGAGGAGTTTGGAGTTAGTGCTGCTGCTCCTGTAGCAGTTGCTGGTGCAGCTGGTGCAGCTGAAGAGAAAACTGAATTTGATGTTATTCTTGCAAACGCTGGTTCTGAAAAATTAAAAGTAGTTAAAGTTGTTAAAGAAGTTTGTGGTTTAGGATTAAAAGAAGCTAAAGAAATAGTTGATGGAGCACCAAAAACTTTAAAAGAGGGTGTTGCTAAGGATGAAGCTGAAAAAATTAAAGCACAACTTGCTGAGGTTGGAGCAACTGTTGAATTAAAATAATTTTTAAATAATGAGTGTTAAAATTTAACACTCATTATTTTTTTGTGAAAATTTATTGCATGGAATTTTGTTTTATTGACTAAGGTTCCCATATATGATAATATTTTAGAATGTATATAAATTTGTAATTTTATATGTTATTTATTTTTTATTGTAAATTTATCTTAAAATTAATTATTTGTTTAGAAAAACACTTTTTAAAATTTAACTAGTTTTAGTTTAATATAAATTTATTATTTGTATCAAATTTAAAATAAATTTACATGATTTTACTTAAAAATAAGGAGTGAAATTCATGATATATCCTATTAAGTCCGGACAGAGAACTAGAATGAGTTTTGGTAAAATTAAAGATGTTATTGATATGCCAAACTTTATAGAAGTTCAATTGAATTCTTATGAATGGTTTTTAAAAGAAGGATTATTAGAGGTTTTTAGTGATGTAAATCCTATAAAAAGCTTTAATGGGAAACATGTTCTTGAATTTGTTGATTTCAAATTAGATATTGCTTCAACAAAATATGATATGGAAGAGTGTAAGGAGAGAGATGCTACTTATGCAGCTCCACTTAAAGTTAAAGTTAGGCTTCAAAATTTAGATACAGGAGAATTAAAAGAACAGGAAGTTTTTATGGGTGATTTGCCAAGAATGACACCTCAAGGAACTTTTATAATAAATGGAGCTGAGCGTGTAATTGTTAGCCAATTAGTAAGATCTCCTGGTGTTTATTATGATTATGAAGTAGATAAAAATGGTAGAAAGTTATTTTCTTCAAGCGTTATACCAAATAGGGGAGCTTGGCTTGAGTATGAGACGGATTCAAATGAAGTTATTTATGTAAGAATTGATAAACAAAAGAAGCTTTATATAACTTGGCTTATTAAAGCTTTGGGAATTTCTACGGCTGATGAAATTATAAGATATTTTGGTGATGATGAGAGGCTTCAAAATACTTTAAACAAGGATGATTCTGAAGATCAGGAGCAAGCACTTATTAAAATATATGATAAGTTAAAGCCTTCAGAGCCAGCTACTGCTGAGAGTGCAAAAAATCTTATTGATCAATACTTTTTTGATCCTAAAAAATATGATTTATCAAAAGTTGGTAGATATAAATTTAATAAGAAGTTATCAATTAGTGGAAGGGTAGCTAATCATGTTTCAGCTGATGAAATTGTAGACTCAAATACAGGAGAAATTCTTGTAGAAAAAGGGGAGTTTATTACAAGGGAAATTGCTGAAAAAATACAAAATTGTGGAATTAATTCTGTAGATCTTTTGATTGATGATAAAAAAGTTAGGGTTATTGGAAATAATTGGGTAAATATAAAGGAATTTGTGGAATTTGATATAGATGAACTTGGTATTTCTGAGTTTGTTTATTATCCTGTGTTAAGTTCTATTTTGGAGAATTACTCTTCAGAGGAAGAAATTAAAACTGAGCTTAAGAAAAATATTCAGGATTTAATACCAAAGTACATAACCATAGATGATATTTTCTCTACTATAAGTTATATTTTAGGTCTTAATAGTGGTGTTGGATATGAAGATGATATTGACCATTTAGGAAATAGGCGTCTTAGATCTGTTGGAGAACTTCTTCAAAACCAATTTAGAGTTGGTTTAACTAGAATGGAGAGAAATATAAAAGAGAGAATGATGTCTATAGAGCCTGAGATGATTACTCCTCAAAACCTTATAAACATTAGACCTGTTGCTGCCGCTGTTAAAGAGTTTTTTGGAAGTTCTCAGTTATCTCAATTTATGGATCAAACAAATCCATTATCAGAGCTTACAAATAAGAGAAGGTTGTCAGCTTTAGGACCAGGAGGTTTATCAAGAGATAGAGCTGGAATGGAAGTTCGTGACGTTCATAGTTCTCATTATGGAAGAATGTGTCCTATTGAAACTCCTGAGGGACCAAACATTGGACTTATAAACTCTCTTGCAACATATGCAAAAGTTAATAATTATGGTTTTATAGAAACTCCATATAGAAAGGTAGATAAGTCAACAGGTAAGGTTACTGATGAAATAGTTTATATGACTGCGGATGAAGAGGATCAGTATTTAATTGCCCAATCAAATGAGCTTATAAATGAAGAGGGAGAATTTGTAAATAGCAGAATAGTTGTTAGAAGTAAGGAAGGAATGCTTCTTGTTTCTTCTGATAAAGTTGATTATTTAGATATTTCTCCAAGGCAAATAGTTTCAGTTGCAACTTCTATGATACCGTTTCTTGAGAATGATGATGCTACAAGAGCTCTTATGGGATCAAACATGCAGCGTCAAGCAGTTCCACTTCTTAAAGCAAGTGCGCCTATAGTTGGAACAGGAATTGAGTATAAAGCGGCTGTTGACTCTGGAGTTTTAGTTAAAGCAAAAGAAAGAGGAGAAGTTTGCTATGTAAGCGCTCAAGAAGTTAGGATTAAAAGAGCAAGTGATGGGAAGATAGATACATATAAGCTTCTTAAATTTAAGAGATCTAACCAAGGTACTTGTATAAATCAAAGACCTATTGTAAATAAAGGGGATTTTGTTGAAGTTGGAACAGTTCTTGCAGATGGACCGTCGACAGATTTAGGAGAAATAGCACTTGGTAAAAATATAAAAATTGGATTTATAACTTGGGAAGGATATAACTATGAAGATGCTATGCTTATCTCTGAACAACTTGTTAGAGATGATGTATTTACATCTATTCATATAGAAGAGTATGAGTGTGACTCTAGAGATACAAAACTTGGTCCTGAGGAAATTACAAGAGATATTCCAAATGTTGGGGAAGATGCTATAAGAGATTTAGATGCAAATGGAATAATTAAAATTGGAGCTGAAGTTAGAACAGGAGATATTTTAGTTGGTAAAGTTACTCCAAAAGGGGAAACTGAGCTTACAGCTGAAGAGAGACTTTTAAGGGCAATTTTTGGAGAGAAAGCTCGTGAAGTTAGAGATACATCTTTAAAAGTTCCACACGGAGAGCAAGGAATAATAGTAGACGTAAAAATATTTACAAGGGAAAATGGTGACGAACTTCCACCAGGAGTTAATCAACTTGTAAGATGTTATATTGCCCAAAAAAGGAAAATTTCTGTTGGAGATAAAATGGCGGGACGTCATGGTAACAAAGGGGTTATATCAAGAGTGTTGCCAGAAGAGGATATGCCGTTTTTACCAGATGGAACACCTCTTCAAATATGCTTAAATCCATTAGGGGTTCCAAGTCGTATGAATATAGGTCAGGTTTTAGAAGTCCACTTAGGTCTTGCAGCTAGTGCAAGAGGATGGCATGTAGCAACACCTGTATTTGATGGAGCTACTAAAGAAGAAATTGAAAAGTGTTTGGAAGATGTCGGTTTTAGCAGTAGCGGTAAATTAACTCTTTATGATGGAAGAACAGGGGAGCCTTTTGATAATCCTGTAACAGTTGGATATATGTATATATTAAAACTTGCCCATCTTGTTGATGATAAGATTCATGCTAGATCTACTGGCCCATATTCCCTTGTAACTCAGCAACCTCTTGGAGGTAAAGCTCAGTTTGGTGGTCAAAGATTTGGAGAAATGGAGGTTTGGGCATTAGAAGCTTATGGAGCTGCTCATATGCTTCAAGAGATTTTAACTGTAAAATCAGATGATATAGTAGGAAGGGTTAAAACTTATGAGGCTATAGTAAAAGGGGAAAATATACCAGAGCCTGGAGTTCCTGAATCCTTTAAAGTTCTTATTAAAGAATTACAAGCACTTTGTTTAAATGTAAAAGTTTTAAACGATGATTATGAGGAAATTGAAATTAAAGAGACAATGGAAGATGATATCGGTGATATAGATGTTTCTTTTGAAGAATCAATTAAATACGAAGAATCTGTGAAGGATATGCCTGTTGCAGAGGAGCCAGAGTATCAGGAAGATGAAGAAGAAGATGAAGATGATTTGATGGTAGATTCTCTACCTTCAGAGGATATTATGCTTGAAGAAGATTTTATTTCTGATGATGACTATTAAAAATAAGGGAGGGGATTTACTTTGGTTGAATTAAATAATTTTGATGCCATAAGAATCGGTTTAGCATCTCCTGAGCAAATTAGAGAATGGTCTAGAGGAGAGGTTAAAAAACCTGAAACAATCAATTATAGAACTTTATAACCAGAGAGAGATGGACTCTTCTGTGAAAGAATATTTGGACCTACAAAAGACTGGGAATGTCATTGTGGAAAATATAAAAGAGTTAGATATAAAGGTATTGTATGTGATAGGTGTGGAGTTGAGGTTACAAAGTCTAAAGTTCGTAGAGAAAGAATGGGGCATATAGAACTTGCAGCACCAGTTTCACATATTTGGTATTTTAAAGGAACGCCTTCAAAAATGGCGCTCCTTTTAGAAATGCAAACTAGAGTTCTTGAAAAGATTTTATATTTTGCTTCTTATGTTGTTTTAGATCCAAAAGAGGTTAAAATACTTCAAAAAGGACAAATTTTGTCTGAAAAAGATTATAGAGAGTATATTGAAAAGTTTGGAGATGGATCTTTTGAGGTTGGAATGGGAGCTGAGGCTATAAAACAACTTCTTTTAGACTTAGATCTTGATGATTTATCTGTTAAGCTTAAAGAAGAACTTAAAACAAGTACGGGTCAAAAAAGAGCAAGGGTTATAAGAAGACTTGAGGTTGTTGAATCTTTTAGAAAATCAAATAACAGACCAGAGTGGATGATAATCGATGTAATACCGGTTATACCACCTGAGCTTAGACCTATGGTTATGCTTGATGGAGGAAGATTTGCAACTTCTGACTTAAATGATTTATATAGAAGAGTTATAAATAGAAATAACAGACTTAAAAAGCTTTTAGATTTAAAAGCACCAGATATAATAGTTAGAAATGAAAAAAGAATGCTTCAAGAATCCGTTGATGCGTTAATTGATAATGGAAGAAGAGGAAGACCTGTAACAGGACCTGGAAATAGACCTTTAAAATCTTTATCAGATATGCTTAAAGGAAAGCAAGGAAGATTTAGACAAAACCTTTTAGGAAAGCGTGTTGACTATTCTGGAAGATCTGTTATTGTTGTTGGACCTGAGCTTAAACTTTATCAGTGTGGGCTTCCTAAAGAGATGGCTCTTGAATTATTCAAACCATTTGTTATGAAAAAACTTGTAGATTCTGGAATAGCTCATAACATAAAAGCGGCTAAAAGAATGGTTGAAAAGAATATGAACCAAGTTTGGGATATTTTAGAAGAGGTTATTACGGATCACCCTGTTTTATTAAATAGAGCTCCTACATTACATAGATTAGGAATTCAAGCTTTCCAGCCAATCTTAGTTGAAGGAAGAGCTATAAAACTTCACCCACTTGTTTGTACTGCGTATAATGCAGACTTTGATGGAGACCAAATGGCAGTACACGTTCCGTTATCAATGGAAGCTCAAGCAGAAGCTAGATTTTTAATGCTTGCAGCAGTTAATATTTTAAAACCGTCAGATGGAAAACCGGTGTGCGTGCCTTCTCAGGATATGATTTTGGGATCTTATTATTTAACTATGGAAAATTCTGCTTTAGATAGTGAAAAAGTTAAGTGTTATTCAAACTGTGAAGAAGCTATAATGGCTTTTGAACTTGGTCACTTAAATATTCATGAAAAGATAAAGCTTAAGGTAACTAAGGAAATAAATGGTGAGAGAAAAACAAGATTAATAGATACAACTGTTGGAAAGATTATATTTAATGAATCAATTCCTCAAGATTTAGGTTTTGTAGATAGAAGTAAGGAAGAAAACCTATTTAAATTTGAAATAGATTTCTTAGTTAACAAAGGAAAATTAACTGAAATTGTTGATAGATGTTATTTAAAATACGGTCCTACGGAAACTGCTTTAATGCTTGACCAAATAAAAACTAAAGGATATCACTATTCAACAATAGGAGCTATAACTGTTGCAGCTTCTGATATGATAGTTCCAAAGGAGAAAGAGAGCATTATAAAAGAGTCAGAAGAAAAAGTTGAACTTGTAAGTAAGAAGTTTAGACGTGGATTTATGACAGAAGATGAAAGATATAATTCTGTTATAGATATATGGAATAAGACAACAGATAAAATAGCTGATGTTCTTATGAATAGTATGGATAAATTTAATCCGATTTCCATGATGGCAGATTCTGGAGCGAGGGGTTCTAAGAGTCAGATTAAGCAATTAGCAGGTATGAGAGGACTTATGAGTAACCCATCAGGAAAAATTATAGAACTTCCAATTAAAGCTTCCTTTAGAGAGGGATTAGACGTTTTAGAATATTTTACATCAACTCATGGAGCAAGAAAAGGAAACGCAGATACTGCTCTTAAAACAGCAGACTCTGGATATTTAACAAGAAGACTTGTTGATGTTAGTCAGGATGTAATAGTTAGAAGTGAAGATTGTGGTACAGAAGAAGGAATTTATGTATCAGAAATAAAAGATGATAATTCAATTGTTGAAAGCTTAGCTGAAAGACTTATAGGTAGATATGCAGCAGAAGATGTAATAGATCCTTTAACTAAAGAAGTTTTAATAAAGAAGGGTCAGTATATAACAAATGCTATGGCTAAACATATTGGAGATATAAATGATGATGATTCAAGAACTGATAATCAAAAAATATTAAAAGTGAAAATAAGAAGCGTGTTTACATGTGATTCAAGAATAGGTGTATGTGCTAAGTGTTATGGAATGAACATGGCAACGGCCAGAGAAATTAATATTGGAGAATCAGTTGGAATTATTGCGGCTCAATCAATAGGTGAGCCAGGAACTCAGCTTACAATGAGAACATTCCACACTGGAGGAGTTGCAGGAGCTGACATTACTCAAGGTCTTCCAAGGGTTGAAGAACTTTTTGAAGCGAGAAAACCTAAAGGGCTTGCTATAGTTTCTGAAATAAGTGGTACCGTTGAATTTGAAAATAGCAAGAAGAAGAGACTTGTTAAAATTATTTCAAATGATGGAGATGTTAGGGAGTATGATATACCATTTGGATCTAGAGTTAAGGTTGAAGATGGTATGTATATAGAAGCTGGGGACATAATTACAGAGGGATCTATAAATCCTCAAGATATTTTAAAAATAAAAGGTATTGATGCAGTTAGAGAATATATACTTGGTGAAGTTCAAAAAGTTTATAGACTTCAAGGTGTTGACATAAATGATAAACATCTAGAGGTTATAATAAAACAAATGACTAGAAAAGTTAGAGTGTTGGAAGCTGGAGATACGGAAATTTTACCTAATTCTATAGTTGATATTTCTTATTTTAATGATGAAAATAAGAGAGTAGAAGAAACAGGTGGAGTTAAAGCAGAATGTGAAAGAGTGCTTTTAGGGATAACAAAAGCGTCTTTGGCTACAGAGTCATTTTTATCAGCGGCATCATTCCAAGAAACAACAAAAGTTTTAACAGATGCTGCAATAAAAGGTAAAATTGATCCACTTGTAGGATTAAAAGAAAATGTAATTATTGGTAAGTTAATACCGGCTGGAACGGGTATGACTAAGTATAGATCTATGAAAATTATGAGTAATGGAGATGACAATACAATTGAATATGTTACAACTTCTAGTTAATAGAGGTTGACATATTCATATTTAAAATGCTAAAATGTTTGGGTTAAATAGTTATTAATTCATTTGGGAAAGTTTTGTTATTTAGTTTTGTTTTCAAGTTTAATAGAGATAATTAAAAAGGGGTGATATAATGCCAACTATTAATCAGTTAGTAAGAAAAGGAAGAAAAAAGGTTGTTTATAAATCAAATGCTCCTGCTATGAAAGCTTGTCCACAAGTTAGAGGAGTATGTACATTAGTTAAAACAATGACTCCTAAGAAACCTAACTCAGCTTTAAGAAAAGTAGCTAGGGTTAGATTAAGTAATGGGTATGAAGTAACTGCATATATACCAGGAGAAGGACACAACTTACAAGAACACAGTGTTGTTTTAATAAGAGGTGGAAGAGTTAAGGACCTTCCAGGGGTTAGATACCACATAGTTAGAGGTGCTCTTGACTCTGCAGGTGTTCAAAATAAAATGCAAGCTAGATCGAAATACGGAACTAAGAAAGCAAAGAAAGCGGCTAAATAATTTTAATAATATAATTTGGCGTGACGACATTTGTCGAGTACCGATGAATTAAATTTGTTATTTTTAAGGAGGGAAGTAAATTGCCAAGAAAAGGACATATACAAAAAAGAGAAGTTTTACCTGATCCTGTGTATAACAACTTAGTTGTAACTAAGCTTATAAATAGCATCATGAAGGATGGTAAAAAAGGTATAGCTCAAAAAATATGTTATGGAGCATTTAAAATTGTTGAAGAAAAAACATCAAAAGATGCTTTAGAAGTATTTGAAAGTGCTATGAACAATATAATGCCAATTTTAGAAATCAAATCACGTAGAATTGGTGGAGCTACATATCAAGTTCCTGTAGAAGTTAGACCAGAAAGAAAACAAACTTTAGGAATAAGATGGTTATTAATAGCTGCAAGAAAAAGAAATGAAAAATATATGAGAGAGAGATTAGCAAATGAGCTTATAGATGCTTCAAATAACATTGGAGCTGCTGTTAAGAAGAGAGAAGATACTCATAAAATGGCAGAAGCTAATAAGGCGTTTGCACATTATAGATATTAGTAAATTTTTAAATCCACTGTTTTAACTCTAAAGAGTTGAAACAGTTTTTATTAATATTTGTAAATTTTCTTTATTTACTATTAATTTATAAATTTAATTGGAGGCGAATTATGGCTAGAGAGTTTCCTTTAGAGAAATTTAGAAATATAGGAATAATGGCGCATATAGATGCAGGTAAGACTACAACAACTGAAAGAATTCTATTTTATACTGGTAAGACACATAAAATAGGTGAGGTTCATGAAGGTCAAGCAACAATGGACTGGATGGTTCAAGAGCAAGAGAGAGGAATAACAATTACATCAGCTGCAACAACTTGTCAATGGAAAGGGTATGTTATAAATATTATTGACACACCTGGACACGTGGATTTTACAGTTGAAGTTGAAAGATCTTTAAGAGTACTAGATGGTGCTGTTACGGTTCTTGATGCTAAAAGTGGAGTTGAGCCACAAACTGAAACTGTTTGGAGGCAAGCAGATAAGTATAGAGTTCCAAGAATTGTTTACGTAAATAAAATGGATGCTGTTGGAGCTAATTTTTATACTTGTGTTGATTCAATAAAGGATAGATTAAGAGCTAATGCTGTTCCAGTTCAAATTCCGATTGGAAGCGAATCAGAGTTTACTGGAATGATAGATCTAATTGAAAATGTTGCGATAATATACAAAAACGATTTAGGAACAGAAGTTTCAAGAGAGGAAATTCCTGAGGAATATAAAGAACAGGCATCAAAATATAGAGAGCTTATGGTTGAGGCTATAGCTGAAACTGATGAAGAACTTATGATGAAGTTTTTAGAAGGGGAAGAATTTTCACCTGGAGAGTTAAGAAAAGCTCTTAGAAAAGCAGTTATAAATATTCAAGTTATACCTGTTATTTGTGGATCTTCATACAAAAATAAAGGTGTTCAAGAGATGATAGATGCAGCTGTTGAATATTTACCATCACCATTAGATATTGAAGCTGTAAAAGGTGTTGATTTAGAAGGAAATGAAGATTCAAGAGAAGCTTCAGATGATGCTCCAATGTCAGCTTTAGCATTTAAAATTCAAACTGATCCATTTATAGGAAGACTTGCTTATACAAGAGTTTATTCTGGAGTATTAAAAAGTGGGTCATATGTATATAACTCAACAAAGGGTAAAAAAGAGAGAATTGGAAGACTTCTTAAAATGCATGCTAATCACAGACAAGAGGTTGATGAATTAAGAGCTGGAGATTTGGGGGCTATTGTTGGACTTAAAGATACAACAACAGGAGATACATTATGTGATGATACAAACAAAATCATACTTGAGAGTATGGAATTCCCAGAGCCAGTTATCTCTGTTGCAATAGAGCCAAAAACTAAGGCTAGCCAAGAAAAAATGGGATTATCTTTGGCAAAACTTGCAGAAGAAGATCCAACATTTAAAACTTTTACAGATCAAGAAACTAATCAAACCATTATATCTGGAATGGGAGAACTTCACTTAGAGATAATTGTTGATAGATTACAAAGAGAATTTAAAGTTGAGTGCAATGTTGGAAAACCTCAAGTTGCTTACAAAGAAACAATTAGAAAACAAGTTACTTGTGAAGGTAAATATATAAGACAATCAGGTGGTAGAGGACAATATGGTCACTGCGTAATAGACCTTATACCATGTGATGGTGATTATGAATTTGAAAATGCTATAGTTGGAGGAGTTATACCAAAAGAGTATATACCAGCTGTTGATAATGGAATTAGAAATGCTGCTTTAAATGGGGTAATTGGTGGATATCCAACTATAAACTTTAAAGTAAGACTTCATGATGGATCATATCATGATGTTGACTCATCAGAAATGGCATTTGAATTTGCTGGATCTATGGCGTTTAAAAATGGTATGGCTAAAGCAAATCCAGTTCTTTTAGAGCCAATTGTTAAAGTAGAAGTTACTGTTCCTGAGGAGTACATGGGAGATGTAATGGGAGACTTAAACTCTCGTAGAGGAAGAATTGAAGGAATGGAAGCTAGAGCGGGTGCTCAAATAATAAGAGCTCAAGTTCCGATGTCTGAAATGTTTGGATATGCTACAGTTCTTAGATCAAGAACTCAAGGAAGAGGAACTTATAGCATGGAATTTGATCATTATGATGAAGTTCCTAAAAATATTCAAGAGCAAATAGTAGGAAAAAAATAGGAGGTATAAATAAGTGTCAAAAGCTAAATTTGAGAGAAATAAACCACACGTTAACATAGGAACGATAGGTCACGTAGACCATGGTAAGACGACATTAACAGCTGCGATAACAACAGTA
>JAGHEJ010000020.1 GCA_017889345.1 Clostridiales bacterium
GATAAAGGCAACAGTGTTAGAGAAATAGCTAAAATACTAGGGATAAGTAAATCAAAAGTAGGGCGGTTAGTTTAAAATTAGGTGTCCCATTTTTTGTTCTCTTTGTATTGTGGGGGCTTTAGCCTGTTCTTTTGAAAGAGGGGTAGAATTATGAAGAGTTTGACTTTTAATTTAGAGTATTGTTATGGTATTACATCTTTCTCCGATACTTTTCAATTTGAAGTTGTAAAGAAAGGTATTAAACAGCATAAGACAATACTTATTTATTCACCAAATGGAACAATGAAAACATCTTTTTCAAAGACAATGATAGATTTTAAAAAAGGAATAGATCCTATAGATAAAATTTTTTCAGATAGAAAATCTAAGAGAATAATAACTAAGTCAGATGGTACACATTTAAAGCCAGAAGAAGTTTTTGTAATTGAATCATATAATGAGGATTTTTCTTCAGATAAGCTTACAAAATTATTAGTAAGTAAAGATTTAAAAAAGGAATATGATGAAATACATGCTACTATTGAAAAAAATAAAATAGGGTTATTAAAAACACTTGAATCACTATCTGGCATAAAAATTAATAAAGGATTGGAAGCTGAGTTTGCAAGTTCATTTGGAAAGAAGATAAATGACTTCTTAGGAGCACTAGAAGATATAGAGACGAATAATTTTATAAATAAATATACAGAGCAAGATAGCGTAATTCCTGTATTGAAGTATTCATCTATAGTAAACAGTAAAGTCAAAGGTTTTCTAGAAAAAAAAGAAGTTAAGGAGCTTTTAAAAGAATATGTTGAAAAATATAATGAATTAATGGATAAATCTCATATATTCAAAAAAGGAGTTTTTAATCATAATAATGCTTTGGCAGTAGGAAAAACACTACAAGAAAATGGATTCTTTGATGCAAAATATATGATAAATATAGGAGATGAATCTATAAATAATATAGAAGAATTAAATGCGCTAATTGAAAAAGCCAAAACTGATATATTAGCAGATAAAGATCTATTAAAGAAATTTGAAAAAATAGATAAATTAATTACCCAGAATAAGGATTTAAAAGAGTTTAGAATTATACTAGAAAATAATCCTGAAATAATACCAGAGTTAGAAAATTTTAATAAACTAAAGAAAAAAATATGGATTTCATATTTAAAAACATATAGAAATGATTTTGAATCTATGATGGATTTGTATAATAAATCTAAGGTTAAATTGAAGGCTATAGTAGAAAAAGCTAAAGAAGAAAAAACTGATTGGAATAATGTTGTAGATATATTTAATAATAGATTTAATGTTCCGTTTACAGTACAAATAGATAATCAAGAAGATGTTTTATTAAAAGAAAGTGCTCCTACACTTGAGTTTAAATACAATTGTAATGAATCAGAAGTAGTTGTAGAAAAGAAATTATTATTAGATGTATTAAGTACAGGAGAAAAAAGAGCTTTATATTTATTAAATATAATATTTGAAATAGAAGCCTTAAAAAAAGAAAACAAAGATGTTTTAGTAATTATAGATGATATAGCAGATTCTTTTGATTATAAAAATAAATATGCAATAATAGAATATTTAAAAGATATAAAACAATCAAGAATATTTAAGACTATAATATTAACTCATAATTTTGATTTTTATAGAACTGTTGCAGGTAGACTTGAAGCAACTTGTTTAATGACATCAAGGTCAGATAATGGTATAAAGCTAAAGCCAGGTAAATATGTTAATGATATATTTAATAGATGGAAAAATAGTGTAGATTCTAATAATAGAATATTAATTGCATCAATTCCATTTATAAGAAATATAAGTCAGTACATACAAGGAAATAAATCTGAAAATTATAAAACATTAACAGGGCTTTTGCATATTAAGGATAGAACAAGAGAAATAAAAGTAAATGAGTTAGAGGGAATTTATAATGATATATGGGAAACACCTAGAAATTTTGACCAGAAGGAAAGAAGAGTGCTTGATATAGTATTTGAAGAAGCTGATTTAATTTTAAATGATAATAGTGATGAAATAAACCTAGAGAACAAAATAGTATTATCAATAGCAATAAGGTTAAAAGCAGAAGAATACATGATAAACAGAATAGGTGATGAAGAATTTATACAGAGTATAAGTGGTGATCAGACGAAAGTGTTAGTTGATAAAATAAAAGAACTTTATCCAGAAGATATACAGATTATAAATAAAATGGATCAAATAGCTATAATGACTCCTGAGAATATACATTTAAATTCATTTATGTATGAGCCACTACTGGATATATCAGATAATCATTTAAAAGTTTTATATAAGGATATAAAGATTTTAAATGAATCTATATTAATTGATAGTGCAGTATAGAATAAATATAAAATTAAGTAGGTTAAATTAAATTTATGTAGAATATTCACTATAAATAAATTTAATTATAGGAGGATATTTTATGGATTTAAAAATAAGCGATTTGCCTCCACAATTTGAAAATATAGCTATAGAGCTTGGAATAGACAATATAAAGGCTTTATTTAAAGAATTTGGGGGGACATCAGTGTACTTTCCTACTGAAAAAATGATTTACAAAGAAGCTCGTGACA
>JAGHEJ010000097.1 GCA_017889345.1 Clostridiales bacterium
GATATAGAAAGTTCATTTAGTAATTCTTTAGCGTACTTATTTAAATAATAACTCTCAATTATTTCACTACTAAATATTTCCTTTAAGTGTGGAGATTTTAATATAAACTCTGGTAAGTATGTTTTAAATCTCTCTACAATGTTTATTAATTCCTTTTGCTCATTTTCATTTATATTCATCATATACTATTTCCTCTAAAATGCCCTTTTCATCAAAATTAAGAGTTCTATTTTCTTTAAGTCCATTAACTAACAATTCTTTAAAATCTTTAACACCATAACTTTCAATAACAATTCCTATAATTTCATGATATATGATTACCTCTGTAGTCTTTAATAAATACTCTTTTATATTTTCTTCAAGCTTCAATTTTACAATATCTAAGTTATATTTATCTTCTATTTTTAATCCTTCTATTCTTATACTAATTGGAACTTTTTCAAAGGTTGTAACTAATGCAGTTGAACCTATTGGAGCTTTTCCTTGTCCGTATTTTTCACCTAATGGACAAATATAATCCTGAACTTTTTGAACTAACTCATCATCTAATACACTTCCATATTCTCCTCCAACAATAACCTTTACTGTTCCATTTCCATAAAAGCAAGGGAGAGCCTTAGATACTTTAACTCCATCAACTTCTAATGCCCATCTCTCATAGTCTGTAACAGTTCCTACTCCTTCAGGGTTAGAGACAATAAAATATAAACGCTTCCTTAATTCTTCATCACTTTCAATATTTTCTCCACCTAATATCTCTTTATTTAGCTCAATTAACTTAATATTATTATCTTGTTTAATGAGATTAAAGTTAGGGTTAGATGTATTATATAACGCTCCTATATTTTCACTTATAACGCTACATATTTGATTAATTTTAGTATCTTCTAATGTTATATACTTAAGATTTGTATTGTTGTTAATAATAATTGTATCTTTAGGTATTATATATTCTTCATTATCACCTCTAAATATAACTTCCCCTTTAGCCTTCTCTCCTTGTTTTCTATATACTCCATGTTCCTTACATCTTAAATCTAAAAGTTCTCCTTTAGCTGTTTCAACAAAAGAAGATAGAAATCCATTTTTAAAGAATACTTGATTATTAACTATTTCTAATGAAATTGCAGATACAATATCATTTATTATACTTCCTTCACTTTTATCTAAGTCACTTTTTATATTTTTACATATTCTATCTTTAATCTCTTGTTCTGTCTGAATATCAAACATTAAAACTCACCTCAAAATTTAGAGTTTTATTTATCTTTGTTTCAATCTTTAAACTTAAAAACAATTTATTATAATCTAGCCTATACTCTACAATTGAAACACTTTCTATATAATTGTTTATAAGAAGTGCTTCTATAATTTCTTTTTTAAAATCATTCTTAACTCTTTCAGTAAACACTTTTCCTATAAAACTTTTAATAGAAGTTCCGTAAGCATTAGAATAAATCAAATATTTAAATCTAGTAGTTTTAATGGTTTTATAAATCCAAACTTTTAAAGCTTCTATCCCCTCTACAACAATAAAATTATTATCTTTAAATAGTGGTTTATCTTTTTCAAAATCCCACCCAATTTCCTTTAAACTATTTAACTCTAATTTATCAATTTCGTTTGCTTTGATGTTAGGAAATATCATAATACTACCCTATCAAGAACTATAAACTTTTGCCCATCTTCTATACTATATAAAACTACTTTATCTCCAACTTTAAGCTTATCTTCTTCATATTTATCTTCTTTAATTTTTGCTTCACAACTGCAACTACATTCCCCTGTACAAGAAACATTACATTCTACATCTGGTATTAATGGTTCAATTAATTTTCTTATTTTATCAGTTAAAATAATATCATCTTCATCTAATAAAATATCACTTAAAGAAATACACATTGGATCTAAACTTTTAATTTCTCCAATGTCTATAACATTATTTGTAGTTTTAGTATCACTATTTATTTCTTTTGCTAAAGACGAATAAACATTCAATACTATTCACCTCTTTATTTTTTAGATTGTGTTTTATTATTTTCTTTTGATTCTTCTTCTCC
>JAGHEJ010000021.1 GCA_017889345.1 Clostridiales bacterium
AAAAGTTGTGAGTACATAATAGAAACTACAAAGTTAAAGGTATCATCAGTATCAGAGATTATAACAAAAAGAGCTGTCTTTCTATCTCCAAGTGTATCAAGATTCATCTCATCTTCACTCATAAGTTCTCTAAGCTCTTTTATATCAAAAGGTGCTAATCTTGCTCCACAAGAAATTAAAATACTTTTTGCAGTTTTTCACGAAACAAATTGTCGATGACTTTTTAGTCAAAAAAATAAGCAACAGTGTTAACTTGTTGCACGCTGCTTGTTTTATATATTATTTATCTATATAATTAATAACATAAATTTCATTAACATGGTTGGAGGTTGTTATAAGTGGATGATACTGTTTTATTTCTAAGTGCATATAATTCGATACACTATAAAGCGACAAACTTGTTTTTACGAAAACTCTGTGATGTTATTCCACGCAAAAAGAAACGGATACAATCCTTGCTGAAAAAACATCATCTTTCATTTGTGGCAATAGACGATATTATTGCTTCCATTGATGGAAAAATGGAAGTAAATGCCCAATATGATTATGTATATCAGAAGACCACATTTTCCTTCAAGTCAAAAGCTTCAGCTAATAATGAAAATGAGACAAGTGACTCTTTCAAAGATTGCGGATTCTATACCAATCTTAGGCACACACAATCTGTCTTAATTGATGAACGATATTTCAAAATCAAATTTACTTTCTGGCTAGATCCATTTCTAGTTTGGATAAATGATCATATATATCAAGTTGATGCTGGTGCCTTTATCATGAACAGTGTTTTGTTTGTTGTTTTTGAAATTATAAACTACAAAACTGGAGAACCACTTACCAAAGATGATGTTGGAGCCAAAGCAAGAAACTATAACTTACTACCTGTAGAGAAATATCAATTCTTTGACGAAGAGCAACCTATAAATGCAGGAATAAAGATTTCCGAAATAATATATGAAAATATTTCTGATTTTATCTGTGAATTAACAAATAAGTGTTACCGTTCCCAAGAGTATTCCTTTGTACAAGACACATTGGTTTTTTCAAATAACATTAAAGATATCACAAATTACTTCTGCAAACTCATTGGTACGAAATCTTCTGTTGGGCCAATTAAAGACATTAGTACAGTGGAAATATACAAATATTATCCACAATCTGGTTGCGGTGTTATTTCTAACTTTGATTATAATAATTTCAATATGGTTTTATATCCAGCCATTATATTAGAATCTTTAAAACTCTATATTCATATTTTTCAAAACTCCAACCTTGAAAATGAAACAGATATTCATCGAACAGTTAGAAACGATATTTATTTGCAGAATCTTTTTTGCTCTCCTAATCTTCCAATTCAAACCCATAATCTATTGAACTACATTAAGGAAAGCGAGCCCTACAAAAAACACGCAGAAGCTCTCCGTCTAAAAATATCCTATTTAACTACACAAAACGAACTAAAGAAACATAGAAATTCTATAATTTTAAATATTCTACTATATATTATTTCATTGCTTAGTTCTATCGGAACGCTTGATGTCATAGAAAAACATTTTGGTGTACCATTCAAATACAGTTTTATTATTGTGATTGTGCTATTCTTACTTGGACTTATTTGGGGCATAATAGAGTATCGAAATCATAAAAGTCTTTAATTCGTAACAAAGCACCATAAGCATTTTATAGCTTCTGGCACTTTGTATATAAAAATCACTTTTTTACTTCCTAATAATTTTTGATAGATATACTCATACTATGGTAACTGGTTGATATAAAGTTTCCAATATAGTTTGATTTCAGATAATTATAGTGATTCGGATATTCGCTACGCTCATTTTAGGTCATTTACAAAATATCCATAGACACTTTAGAAAACAACACTGAAGCAATTTGCTCGGCGATATCAACGAATATTTTTTCCTCTATATACATTTCTTTCTGTACTAATTTTCAACAATAAATAACCCAAACTATCATACTAAAACTATTCATAATACAGTCTTACTCGGATATAATTGTCAAATACCACATAAACCTTTTACCTTTCTTCGTATAACATTTTCGTGTCCTTATTGACTAAAAGTTTTGATATATACAATCATCAGTTTAGCACAAGTCAACTCACTTTATTATCCTATCATATCTGCTGTATCTCATTTTTCAACATACAATTAATTTTATCACTCATGGTTTCAGTGCTAGTATCATAGAAAATTTTACTCTTCAAAACCTTAGTAAACTTCATGGACTTTTCTCCATACTCTTATTTTTAACCTTATCATTAATTAATTTCTTAGATTTTTCCTTAAACTCGTTTATAACTTCAAGAGTTGATTCCTTTCTAGCTTCCTTCTTCTCAACTTTTAAGATTGCATTTCTAAAAGCCTTGTCCATAACAACTGTATCTTTTTGATTAAAAAAATAAAGAATACTCCGTGCTTTTCTTATCTCTCATAACACTAAACTTAACTCCATATCTGTTTAATTCTTTTTTAAGCTCTTTTAAAATCTTTATGCTTAAGAGTGATACTTTCAAGTTGATCTTTCTTAACTAAATCTTTTAATGGAACTGAACTGCTTTTAACTTTTTCATCTAAATAGTTTGATAATTTCTTCCCTTGTTTTTCTGCCTCTAAATTAATCTTCTTAAATACCTTAATAACTTCACTTAATAAAAGTTTTGAAACTCTAACTTCCATATTTATGGCTCTCTATTACTTATTCCACTTCTTCATTTTCCGTATCTATTACATAGTCAATATATTCATCTTCTATATTTACCACTACTAAATTATAACTTTCTAAATACTTACTTAAATCTTCACACAACTTATTATGGTCTTTAATTATTTCTTTTACTTTTACCTTATACTTAATAACACAAGAAATATTAGTTAAATGAATATAACAACTAGTTATATTATAAATATTTTTTAATTTTTTTGTATACTAGAATCAAATTTACTAATTTCTATAATATGTGAGTTTCCAAAAATTTCTTTCAGCCTATTGTACAAATCTTTATCTATTTTTTCTCCCTTTTTTAACTTGTTCAATGTTTTCGGCACAAATAACTCATTTATGTATTTATCTAATAAATTTCGTAAAAGTTCATTTTTCTCCCATTTACTAATTTCTTTTTTTAAAAACATAACCTCCAATACTTCAGATAACCATTTTTTTATTGAAATCTAAAGTTTCATTTTTTTTATTTAAATGATTATATATACTAAACATTTGTTTCAATTTAATAAATCCTATATAATCCTTATCAAATTTATCAAAATTATATAAATTTATAAATGATTCCCAAAAAACTCTAATTAATGGAACAATAGGTCTATAGTTAACTAATTCTTTTTTTATTTTTCTTAATTCTTTACCATCTTTTGCAATTGCACATTGGTACATTAATTCCTTATTTTCTTTTATTTTATCAGATATCAATTTCATACTAAATTATATTGATTTTAATGAAAGACGTAAATTTTTTAGCTTATCTTCTAATTTGGTATCTTTTCGTAATTTTACTTTTGAATATTCCATATGACACATCTCCATTCGTAATTTAAGAGAGAATTTCAGATGCTAATCGCATCAAAAAATAGAGAGAATATATTAATTCTCTCTGCTCGTTGTTATAACTCTCTATTACTATTTTTCTGATTAATCATTACTTTTTCTATTTTAATTACTCCTTTTTCATCATTTGTCGTTCTCTCTTTCTCGATATGTTTAACAATACTTTTCTTCGACTCATTAGCTTTATTTACAAACTTATCAATATTATTTTTAAGTTGCTCTAGTTCTTCATATTTTGCTCGCAACTCATCATGTTCCTGTGCAAGTGACTGTCGTTCTGATTGTAGTTTCTTAGAATGTTCATTTAAGCTACGAAACAATAATTTACCGCCATTTTGCTTCAATCCTTTTGATACAATATTTCTCAAATGCGGAAATTGCTTCAAAAATATTTCAACATTTTCATAAGCCTTCCCATAACTTTCTATATCTTTTCTATTCATCATTAAATAAATTTTATCATTAGGATTTTTATTATAGCCATCATAATAAGCCTTTTTATTTATACAAATTTGTAAATCTTTTATGACTTCTTTTATTCGCTTTTGCTCAAATTCTTTAGCTTTGAATTCTTTTCTTAATTCGATACTACTAAACGATAATTTTCTTAATTCTTTTTCTAATTCATAGATAGAAGCAAAACCTTTTTCATGAACTAAAAGCATTGTTTCTGATGCAATTTTAAGATTGTTCATTATTGCCCAGTTTTCATAGCCTTTACTCGACTTAATCTTTTATTGTTGTTTACATCGATAGTACTTCCAACTTCTTTATCTTTATTTTGAATTCTATCTTTGATACTATCTTCAGTATAATTAGCTCCAATAGTTTTAGCTCTTGTAAATCTTTGTTGCTTCTCACTTTTAAATGCAATATGCTTTCCTTGTTTTATTTCATAGCCAAAACCACCCATTATATTCAAAAAATCTTCCCAGTTAATTGATTTCTTTATTGCCCTATCAATGTCGAATTGAAGCCTTGATTTATAACTATTACCTTTCCTATCTTCATCCCAATCATACCAGCCAACAAATTTTCTTCTCTTAATTTCGTTAATCTCTTTTTGTGTTTCCAAATCAATTACCGATAACTGATGTTCTTTACAAAGCTTATCACTTTGATTTCTAATCCTCATATATGATCCATAATAAGAATGATATACTTTACCTTCTTCAACATCTATAGAGTTAAAAATAATATGATTGTGAATATGGTCTTTATCCGTATGTGTAGCTAATACATATTCATATTTTCCTTCTAATATCCTATCGCAAAGTTCTTTACCTACTTGATGTGCTTCTTCAAAACTAACTTCATTTGGAGCAAATGATTGAATTAAATGATGAGCTAATACTTTTGTTTTAGAATCATATTGTTTCTTAGTCAGTTCAAATTCTTTATATGCATTTTCTCTACTGCAAAGGTAAGTTGAAATATATATCTCATCAGCTGTTTTATCTGCGTTGCAGATATAGTCTATTGCAACTTTCAGTGTTGTTTTTATAGGGTGAATATTTGTAATAGCCATTAGTCAATCACCTGATTGATAATATTATCCATCACTTTTTCTCTGAATTCTGCTAAAAAAAGCAATTCTCCTTGCAAGGCTTCTTTGATGTTTTCAATATCTTCTTTGTAGATTAATCCTGTGCTATTTGCTACTTTTGCTATCTGATTTAAATTAGCAGAATTACGACTTATACACGAAGTTAATTCTCTAAGCTCTTTTCTAAACTCTCCTGAAATATCAATACTTATAATCTTATTTTTGAATATACTATCCTTATAAAATTCTCTTTTGGTTTTATAATTTGTATAAGAAAATCTATTATTAAGTTCTCTCATTTCATCTTCATTTATCATAAAATGAACAGTACAATTATTTTTACGATTAGTCTTTTTTCTCATGTTACTTCCCTCCATTTTCCTTGAGGTCTTAGGGGTTCCCCCTAAAATTAATTAAGCTGAATTGCCAGCTTACAAACCTACTTTTTCGACTGTGGTCAAAAAGTATATGCTTGCTAAATTACACAAAATAAATATTTTACTAAATTACACAAAATAAATATTTTAATTTACTTACATAGAAAAAAATGACATAAACTTTGCGAATTACCGTTTACACCGTTCATACCGTACGGCATTCACTCACACAGATAATATTAAACGATACGAACGGTCTTAACGATATATTCTAATAAATCACATCTTCAGAGCTATATTTTATTTGATATAGATTGTTATTCTTACCTCTTTTCATCATGATAGCAATTCCATTCTTTCTAAGAATTTCTTTATTACGATTTAAAGTTTTACCAAATTGTTGTGGACTTTCAATTTCTAAATTTATTTTCGAACATATATCTACTATTGTTCCTTCTATTTCTTTTAACTTTGGCATTACTTGAACCAACTTTTGAATCGATGGTTCTAAAAATTCAATGGGATCAACTTTATTGAGTTCTAATATCTTCTTTAAAGAATTTAACTTTACTTGATATACCTTTGATTCAAAAAGTCTACTTGTCACATCTAAATTGAATTCTGTATCAAATTCTGTCGTTTTATCTATCGCAATAATTGTATCTACTGCTCCTGATAATGCTTGTGAGCCAATAACTTTCTCGCTAACACTTTTTACTGATGAGTCCTTTTTTGTGTGATACATCATAATAAAAGTACAATCATATTTATCTACAAGTTCGTAATACTTTGCCATTACTTCATAGGTATCATTGTAATCATTTGCATTGTATTTTCTATCGTATTTAATTTTAGAAAAAGTATCAACAATAAATACTTCATATCCTAATTCCGTATCTGCTCTAACTATTTCTTCAAAATCATTAAAATCGATATAACTTGTACCTTCATAAAACTTCATTGAATTTGAACAGGGTATATCTAATCGCCTAACTCTTTCTTGAATCAATTTCCCTGATAATTCGTTGCAGTAATATACAACCTTTGTTTTCTGAACGCTATTTTCAAGAAAATCAATACCTTCATTAATACAAATTCCAAGATTCAGTCCTAAGGCTGTTTTTCCTTTTTTAGGAGATGCCACAATCAAAGTAATACTTTTTCTAGCAATTATATTATCTACAATATACTTATCAGAAGAATCGAATTCAGTATTTATCGTATATGCCTTCAATGAACTACCTCCTCTTTTTTCTGTAATAGTTATAATCCCAATAATTCGTTCCTCCTACTATCTGTGCTTTTATTATGCTTTTATTTAAATATTTAATATATGCTACTTCAGTTCTTCTTTTGCTCATATCACCCATACGATTTAGTGCAGAATGTAAAAATAAATCAAGCATAAGTTCCGCATCTCCATGAGTAAAACTATTTAATATGAGAAGAAGTTGAAAATCGTCTTTACTTGCATCACCGCTTGAATATTCCCCTCTAAATAATGCTCTTCCTTTTGAATTGTATTTATAAATACACTTTAAAATCTCCATTGCATCTGGAGTTTCATCACCCAAAGTCTTGTAATAAGTTGGCTTCGTTTTTTCAATTTCCTTAGGTGCATATTTTCCATAATATCGATTCAGTACTTCAGACATATTAACAATATCTTTATGCTCATCTACTAACTGACCTGTCATTACAATACATTTATTAGACTTATACATTTCAAAATGTTCATTTTGGTTATTGATATTCGTCGGTATATTTCCTTTTGCAAAAATATGCAATCCTTTTTTTGAAACAGACATTTCTTTATAGGTCAAATTAAAATCTTGAATAATATTTGCTATTTTTTCACTTTCGATACAAGAAAGCTTATCTATATCAATACAAATATATTGATCATCTTCTGTTAATACAAATGATAATCCATCGCAATCACTATTTTCTAATCCATTTAACGCAGTCTCAAAATCTACTTGATTTTCTGCTTTATTCCACTCAGTAGATTTATATGTGATTGGACTAATCGGTATTTTTACTACTTTAATTTTTCCATTTTTATCTTTGTTATAGTAAATTTTAAACCATAACCACTGCTTATATTTTCTCAATTCCTGTGGAATATTTTTTAAATAATTATCTCTATCTATCATTTTTTACCTCCTCCAAATTAATAGTTGATGATGAAGGTACAACCTGATAAAATAATCTTGTCGTGGATGAAATACCAAGTTATACTTTCATCTTGCCTTTAGTCGTTTGGCTAAAGGCTTTTTCTTTGCATTAACTCAATAATAGTCGTTAATTCTTCCATCAAAACGTTATCTAAATCATTTTTCTTCAACATGCCCTTAATATTCATTTCAATTTCATTTAAGCGTTCTTCAATTTTTTTAATTGCAATATTACTTCCAAGAAACTGAATATTTGAAAATAAGAGAGCTTGAATAATATAATCTTGTTTCAATAGACCACTCATTGCAACTCTATCTTCGAATAGCCTTTTTTCTTCATTACTCATTCTAAAAGCAATGGTGTTAGATCATTTTCTGTTTTTCTCTTTTTTCTTTATCCTTTCCAATCGTTCTATTTCAGTTTTTTTAGCTTTTTGACGCATAGTTTCTTTTGATGATTTGCTTCTAAACATTTTCCATAACCTCCTCTAACATTTTTCGCATATCTTCCTGCTTATTAGGAAACATATGTGCATATTTAAAAGTAATTTCCGAAGATTCATGACCGACTCTATTACCTATATCCACAACACTGAAACCTTTCTCGATTAGTAGTGATATAGCCGAGTGTCTTAATGCATGAACCTTTATTTTTTTTACTCCTGAAGCTTTACAACCTCATTTCATTTCATGATGTAAGTATAATTTACTAAAGTTAAATATTCTATCATCTTTATCAATACCATAAATGCACGCTATTAAATTTTGCATTTCTTCCATAACTGCTTTGGGCATAGAAACAACTCGTACAGCTTTAGGTGTTTTAGGACTTGTAATTACATCTTTTCTATCTATTCTTTGATATGACTTATTTATATTTATTGTATTACTTTCAAAGTCAAAATCTTTAACTGTTAAAGCTAACATCTCACCAAGTCTAAGTCCTCCCCAAAATAAAATCTTAAAAGCACAACTTAAATAGGGTTTATCTTCTACTGCTTCTACAAATTTATTAAATTCATCTACCGTCCAAAACTCAACTTCTTTACTTTCTTCCTTACCCATATTCCCGACAGTTCTTGCAGGATTTTTAGGAAGATTATAAAATCTACAAGCATGATTAAATATAGCACTTAATTGATTGTGTATAGTTTTGAGATAGGTCATGCTGTAGCTTCTATCCCCATCATCTCTTTCATCTAATAAAATATTTTACCAAGCCGTTATCATCACAGGAGTGATTTCATTCATTTTCTTATCCTCGAAAAACGGCAAGATATGAAAAGTAAAAATCTGCTCCTTAGTTTTTACTGTATTTATCTTTAATCGCTTTTGGCAATATTCCAAATACAGTTTATAGAATTCATCAAATCTCATATCTAGTTCATGATATTCCCTTAATTTAAATTGGCGTTCCCAATTCTGTGCTTCTTTTTTAGTAGCAAATCCTCTTTTAGTTTTACTTTTTGTTTTGCCACTCCAATCTTTATATTTAAAACTAGAATACCAAGTGTTTCTTTCTTTATCTCTATAAGCCGGCATTTACAACTAATCCCTTCCGTAAAATCTTTTTTCAAAATAATCTTTATTAACTTTGCCTTGTAAAACATAAAATCCTTGCTCTTTTAGTTCAACATTTAAACTTCTAATAATTTCATAAGCCTTAGCTTGCGAAACTTTTAAGATCTTTTGAACATCTTGAGCATTTAACATAATAATTTCTGCCATAACTTCCTCCTTTCCATCAATTCTTGACTATATTTCCATCTCTTGACATTATAATAAAACAGTACTTCTTATTTGTCAAGAGATTGTATTGCAATTTTTCTTATTTTGTGTTACTCTTTATTCATGATAAGATATAAGGGAGATTTTTACATTGTTTACATATGACGATATAGTAGGTCAAAGATTATTACAAAATTCCTTTTATGATATAGATCAAGATACTGAAAAGTTATGTTTAGAATATTTACCAACAGATTTTAGCAATACCATCGAAGTTAAGAAAATCTTTGAAAACGAAACATACTCTTTACTTCTAAATCTATTTGAACTAGATACAACAGATAGTAAAGTTCCTTTTTATGATCTAAAAAAGCTTCTATTTATTGAAAAAGAAACTGATGAAATAAACGAACTTGATTTAGATGATATTGATTTTAATATTACTAACACAAAAAAATTTATTGAGGGATATCTGAAGGACTATAACATATTAACTAAAGCCTACCCGATTGTTAATATTATTTTTTCTAAAGTTTGGACTATACTGAAATATTTATTATGCAAAGATTATATCTATAATGGCATATACAAAGTTGACTATGATACAGCAGCTACTACTTATACAAAGCTTTACAACGATATAAACTATATTCTGAACAATAGGGAGAAAATGAAACAAGAACTGCTAGATATATTTCATCTATTTGCAGAATACAAGGTAAAACTGCCTACTTCAGAAGTTGCTTTAATCTACCAAGCCTATAACCAACATCAAAAGAATGACCTTATATTTAATGAATTAAATCCTTATATAAGAAACAAGGGAAACGATACTTTAGATTCTTGGAAAGATATTATAAATACACTCCCAAGTAAACTAAATGCACCTCTAGAATTTCCTGTTTGTGATAGTTTAACTAAATTCACAATGCAAATGGTTCAGCTTTTAATAAATAATGAACAAAGTATTAGAAAATGCAAAAACTGTAATAGATATTTTGTGGTTAAATATTCAAGCCTTGCAGAGTACTGTTCAAGAAATGTAGATGGTACTTCTTCCACTTGCCAAGAATATGCAAGTAAAAAAACATATAAGAAAAGGCAGGTTGAAAATGCTTTATATCAAGTATTTACAACCTACTACAATAGAATTTATGGAAGAATCAGACGGGGTAACTTAGATAAAGATACAACCTTACTTGATGACATTAAATCACTTCATCAAGAATATGCTATCAAATACAATGATATTTCAGATAAAGGTGCCAAGACTAAACTTATTCAAGAGTTTATATCTCTTGCAGAAAACTTAATAAAATAAGAAAAAAGCCAACAGATTTTATACTCTGTTGGCTTAATTATTCTCTCTTAAAAGTGGCTTACCACTTTTTTTCTTATATAAAAGTACTTCAAAAATACTTCAGCTAACCACTTGAAACCTTAAAATAGTCGATAAAATCAAGGATTTTTAATACACCCTATACTATTCAAATACAATAGTAGACGGGGGTTTTGAAGTAATATCATAAACAACTCTATTTACTCCAGCAACCTCATTT
>JAGHEJ010000022.1 GCA_017889345.1 Clostridiales bacterium
GAAGAAGTTTCTGTTAACTTCTTCCACCCTTCCATAGATTTTTGAGCGTTCTTTAAATCTTCTTTGTTTTTCTCTATAGAGCTACTAATATCTTTCAAGGCACTTTGAAGTTCTTTTTTATCCAGTTTATAGGATTTATTTAAAACCTCCTTGACACCTTTAGTTTCTTTCTTAAAAGTATCTTGTTGTTTTCTAATACTACTTAAAGTACCTGTAAACATATCTTTAAGGGTTATTACTGCATTTAAGTATTTCATTTTTCTACTCCATTACTTTCTATCTCTAGTCTTGCACTAGATAGCATAAATAATTTTTCTTTATAATCTAATGATAATAAATACTCCAAACTAAAACCTTTCTGCAAATAATAATGGAGAAAAAATGCATCATCATTAGATTTAATTAGTTTTTTATATCTTCAACCAATTTTACAGCACTTTCTTCATAACCTGCACTTCCTACAAGTATCTTTGAAATACCTGCTATTTCTCCTAATGTAAATATTTTATCTAATATTTCTACTGGTCTAGAAACATTGTATGTATCATGTAATGTACTATCTTTAATATTAGGCTCAATAATGGAGTTATAAACTAAATGCAAATCACTTTCATGTGCATCTTCTTTAATTAAATCAATGGATTCTAATATTAATCCATTATTAGGCTTTTTTACTTTAATAGTAGAATCAAGCCTTTTTATGTATACATCTAAGTAAGCATTTTGTTTACTTTCTCCTGCTTTACTTATTAAATCTTCAAGTTTTAATCTTCTATATTCCATTTAAAATTCTCCTTTATATAATTTGCTGAAAATCTACATCAGACACAGTAAAATTAAATTTAAATTCTTCTTCAATAACCTTTTTACCCTCAAAAGTCATAATAACAGCTTCTGAAAACCAAACATTGTTAAATACTATTCTTTCAGCTCCATATGAATCTGGGTCATCCAGTTTACCAATAAGAACTGACCTTGGGTCTTTTCCTTGTATCCAATAATCAATTAAATTTTTAATACCCCGTGAATAAACTCTCTTACAAGTAAAACTACCTTCCCCTTTAAGTGCTACAAGTTTTGAATCTATGTCTAAAGAGCCTCCCTGTATAACATCTTCTCTTTCTGCTGTTACCTTTGCTTCAAATTTCGATACATCAAATATTTTGTCATTATTCCACCATAATTCCCCCCAAGAACCAGAGATTACCCTATTTCCTCTTAATTTGTTCATTGAATACACCTCCTAAATATTAAATACAACTTTAATATCTTCTATGGAATCAACTGGAGTAATACTTCCTTTAACATAAAAATAAGAGCCTGTATTTATCTTTCTAAGCTCTGTTTCATTCATGTTTAAAATTTTATCTTCTGAATATCCTCTATCTCTCAAAACCTGTTTATGAGATTCTAAATCAATATCAACTCTATTTTCTCCCTCTCCTAATATTTCTTGATTTTGAAGTTCCTTTAAATAAGAATTTATAGTACCTATACAATTCATTTTGTTATCATAAGTATTTGAAATTTTTCCTATATACTCTCTTTTCATAGTCTTATAAATATCATCTTTAACCATATCAAGAATTTCAATAATACGAATCTTTTTAAATGATTCCTGCTTATCTTTATTTACAGTTGTTAAGGAGTTTACTCCCCTACCAATTTTAACTACTCCATCATCTTTAATTAAAATAAGCTTGCCATTATCTATTTCATCATTTGGATTATCAAAAATATTTGTATCTGCTATGTCTTTAAGTTCGTAATAAGTAGAAGACATAGAAAAAGGAATTGAAGCTAAAACACTTGCAATCCTTGATACAAATTTCTCTGGGGTATATGTTTTTCCATTTTCATCAGTACAAGTTGAAACATAATTTATAATACCTTCATTATCTCCTTGAGTATTTGGAAGTACTGCTTTAAAAATTTTATTATTCTTTCTTTGTTCTTTGATAAATGAAGCTATTTTTAAGTTATCACCATTCTCTCCACTTGGAAAACAAAGATAGTTAAAATTTTCAGTAGATAATCTTTGTAATGCTTTATCTATTGTATTTTCATCTGTTATTCTTTCAATAATTAATTTACTTAAATCTTCTTTAAAAGCTTGAGATATGTAATCAAAACTTTCTAAAGTAAACTTAGAATCATCTACTTTATCAAGTGATGTATATACATATCTTAGTTCTTCATCTGTATCATCTTTTAAAAGCATTGCTACTATTCCTCGTTCACTTCTCTTAATTGCTGTTGACGATAAAGTTTTAAATTCTATTGATATTTCTGGTAATCCCACTATTTTCTTCCTCCTAACTTTTTAAAAATTACTCTCTACTCTCTTTATCTATCTTTAAAATTTAATTTTCATTTTTACCTTTAGAAATTTTGTATTACAATATTAGTAATACAATTTGTAATACAATTTGTAATACAAATTTTTTAACATCATGAAGAGAGTAGGGGCTTTTTGACAAAATAAAAATCACCATATTAAACTAAATATGATGATTCTAAAATAAAATATGTGTTGCTTTTGAGGTAAAATAAAAGGTTCTAGAAATTTAAATTAAACTCTAAACTTTTTAAATATTATTACATATAGTATAATATTATAGATTTATACATATGGTATAAGTTTTAAAATTTATTAAGATTGAAAAATTATGATTATACTACAATTTATATATTTATTAAACACTATTTATTCTTAAAAATATATAATTAACTATAAATCAAGTTCAAAATTATTCATTTTTTCACTATTCATTTCTTCTTCATCTTCTAAAAATTCATAATATTCAATTCCAAAGTTAAGTTCTACATAATCATTTTTATTTTTCATAAATGATTTATTGTGTATTGTAAATATCCTATCTTTTACTTTTATTGTACTTAAAAATAATTCTTCAAGTGCTTCTATTATTTCTAATTTATGTATATCACTTATATTTTCATGAATATATCTAATATAAATATCTAAATACCTCTTTGTAAAGTTTGAATTCTCTAAGGAGTTTTCAAACTTTTCTACATTTACAAAGAAACAAGGTGTGTTAAATCCTTCTTTAACTTCATCAGCATAAATTTTTACATCAAAATTTTTAAGTTTATCTATTATGGATTTCTTAATATCTTTAAGAGATAACTTGCCCATTTTAAAAAAACTCCTTATCAAAATACTCTTGTAAATTATTTTCTACATCTCTTATTGAATTTTTCAGCATATGTTCCCCTTGTTTAAACCCTATGATTTTCTTATTTTTATCCTTTTTTAGGTGTCCATCTTCAACTAAATGTGCATGTGAAGATGTATTTTTAACTCTAGTTTGTACTTCTCTTGTACTTACTTTAGACTTGTCTATTTTCCATTTCCTCTTGAGCTTACCTGTTCTTACTGGCGTTTTATCTTTAGCACCTTTTAAAACTTTTCTAGCAATACTATTTGAAAATTTCTTCATTTTTGATGGAAAATTCCTTTGCAAATCCTCTAAATATGCTTCAAATTCTTCAAATCCTTCAATTTCTATGACTAACCACCTCTAAATTCATCTCTTTATTTAAAAATCTATAGTTTTCTATCTTAGTTATGTAATATTTATTACCTTTAAATTCAACTATCATATTTGGGTTTATATCCTTAAAATACCTTATTTTAATTGATAGTATTTCCGTATTTTTAATCTTATCATCTAAGTTTATTTCTTTACCTTGTTTATGTTCAACCCTTGCCCATAAGGTTTTAATCTCCTTTTCTACCTTAACTAAAGCTCCTAATTCATTTTCTTCGTGAGTAAAATCAATTAATTTTATCCTATGCCTTAATTTTCCTATATCTAAATTATTGTTCTTCATTGTTTGTTTCTTCTTCATCTTTTATTTTAACATCTCTTAATTGTGTAATGATAGAGTTTAAACTAAACTCCAAATAACCAAGATTACCTGTAATACATCTATTTTCATACCAATGAGAAACTAGAAGTTTTACTGCTAAACTATAAAGTTCGTTATCATAATTCTTTTTGCATCCTGCATTTTCTAAATATAGCTCACTTGCTTTAAGTAATCCTTGTAAAAAGTCATCTTCTTCATCATGATCTATTCTTAAAAACAACTTCATATCTTTAATATCCATAATCTTTAAAATTCTACTTTCTCACTTTTAACACTTGAAGTAACTTTAGCTATTCTAAATGCTGATGATAAACGAATTCTTATATCAAAATTTCCAGAAATAATAATATTATCAAAATGCTCTGTTAAACCACATTGATTTTCAAATAGAAAATCATCTTCATAATTTATATGTAACTGTGAAAAATCTCCTACTACTGGTTTATCTGCAAATTCACAAAATACAACTTTAATTCCTAATAATTGACATGATTGATTTGTATAAAAATCAAATTTAAAATTTGATAACTTATCTGTCATATCTGTATAATCTCTTCTACACATAACTATACTAGCTTTTTCACGATACTTGTCATCTAAATCATCTAATGAATTCTTTATTGCTCTAAATAA
>JAGHEJ010000023.1 GCA_017889345.1 Clostridiales bacterium
GAACATTTTTAAAATTATTGTAGCTCAAATGATTAAGTATCTTTTTTGTATTTAAAAGTTTTGTCTTAGAATTAAACTTCTTGATGAGGAAATCTTTTTTATGAGAGCTAACTTTGTATACACTTCGTAATTTATGAATTTTAAAATCATCAACAAAACCATAGCTTTTTATAACTTGAGATATATTTGCTTCAAAATCCAAATTATCAAATCCCTATAAATAATCACAATAAAAATTTATTAAGGACTTCTTTGAATTATAACAAACAATTTATAAAGTGCTTTTAAGGTTGTTCATTTTTTTAAGAGCATCATTTAATTTTAAATATTTATCTTTAAAATTATTATTCATCTCTTCAAACTCACCAATCTCAAAAAAATAATTTTCAAAATCCGTTTCACCCAAAATATATTTACTTCTAGAAAAATCCTTTGATATTTCATCAATATAATTTTTAATAGAGTTTTTTCTTAATTGGAATTGTGAAAAATTAACATATATAACATTGTCATTAACAATATCTATGTTAAAGGTCTTATCTATTTTAAATTCTTCCGAGTCATTAATTAAACTATAATTAATTTTCATATTATTATCTATTAAACTACTATCATTTATTAAACAATATAACATAATACCTCTCAAAATCATTTAAAAATATTAATTAATAGATAATATTATATTCATATTTTTTTTATTTATTATTAAAGTTTAATAAAATTTCATCCAACAATTTATACGCTACTTCTTCTTTTAACATCATAGGAAGTTGTCTTTCATAATTTGGGGTAATTAAAGTCAAACGATTTGTATCTACTCCAAAACCAGCCCCATCATCTTTCAAATTGTTTGCTGCAATCATATCTAAATTTTTCTCCATAAGTTTTTTTAATGAATTTTCATTTAAATCTTTAGTCTCCATAGAAAAACCACAAAGGAATTGTTCATCTCTTTTATTTTCTCCTAACCATTTTAAAATATCTTGAGTTGGAACTAACGAAATATTTGCTTCAAAATTATATTTCTTAATTTTATCTTGATAAATATTTTTGGGACAATAATCTGCAACTGCAGCAGTTTTAATTATAATATCTTGGTGATTACTAACTTTTTTCACTTCATCAAACATTTCTTTAGCAGAAATAATATCTATTACTTTCACGTAATGAGGTTTTTTCAAATTTGTCTTGCCAGATATAAGAGTTACATCAGCTCCACGAGCAGCAGCTGCACGCGCTATAGCATATCCCATTTTTCCAGTAGAATGATTTGTAATATATCTCACAGGATCAATTGCTTCTCTTGTTGCTCCTGCTGTAACTAAAACTTTAAGTCCTTTCATATCTTTCTCTTTGTGGGATAAGGTGTGTTTCACCACTTCCAATAAATCTTCTGGCTCAAGCATCTTTCCCTTTCCAGTTACTCCACAAGCAAGTCGTCCACTAACAGGTTCGATAACATCCCATCCATAATTTCTCAACTTTTTAATATTATCTTGAGTAACTAAGTTTTCATACATTTTTGTATTCATAGCAGGTACGGCAATTTTAGGACAATCACATGCAAGAATGGTTGTTGTAAGCATATCATCGGCAAATCCATGAGCTAATTTTGCTAAAACGTTAGCTGTAGATGGAGCT
The DNA here is from genome assembly GCA_017889345.1 of Clostridiales bacterium. GTDB lineage: Bacteria > Bacillota > Clostridia > Clostridiales > Clostridiaceae > Dwaynesavagella. Next base: position 1,642 of record JAGHEJ010000023.1, read on the forward strand.
ACTAATACTAAATCTGCCTGTTCTGATAGAGAAATATGTTCTATTTGAAAAACATAATTACGATCAAATGTGTCTACTGATACACGATTTCTTGTAAGATGTTCAAAGGTACAAGGAGTAATAAATTCTGTGGCATTTTTAGTCATTAGTACATGAACATTACATCCTTCTTTGACCAACATAGAGGCAAGATTGGCAGATTTATAACAAGCAATCCCTCCAGTAACAGCTAATAATACAGTTTTCCCTTGTAGCATAAAACAACTCCTTCTCCTAAATTTTGATTTTAGTATATCAAAAGGATATCTATTTTTCTATAACCATTGCCTTTTAGATACGGTTTTATTATAATGACCTTGAATATATCGGGGCATTATTATGCCTCATTATAGTTGTATAATAAAATAAATATAATATTTTACCTGTACGGAGGTATCTATGACTAAATTAAAGCAAACTAAAAATATAGTGTTGCTATCTTTATTTACTGCTATCATTATTTTGTTGGCGTTCACACCAATTGGAATAATTGATTTACCCATTATGAAAATTACCATTCTACACATACCTGTAATTATTGCGTCCCTATTACTTGGACCAAAGAAAGGTGCTTTTCTTGGATTAATATTTGGAATATCTAGCTTAATTAAAAATACTTTGGCTCCTAATTTATCCTCATTTGTTTTTACTCCATTTGTTCCTCTTCCTGGAACTAATTATGGTAGTTTTCTATCTTTAATAGTTTGTTTTGTTCCTCGTATTTTCACTGGAATTGTTCCTTGGTTTGTATATAATTTCTTACAAAAAATAGTATCTAAAAATACCACTACTTCTAAAAGTGTGAAAATAGCTGTGTCAGCGATAGCTGGATCTTTCACTAATACTCTTCTTGTAATGGGATTAATCGGTATATTATTTGCAAAATCATATTCCATAGCTCAAGGAATTCCATCTGAAACACTTTTAAAATTTATTAGTGGAATTGTCGTTGTAAATGGTATACCTGAAGCTATAGCTTCTGCAATTTTAGTTCCATCATTATATTTGTTCTTATCAAAAATTCTTAAAATTTAAAAATTCAATGGTATTATAATCGGAGGTAATTTATGATTTTGACAATAGATATTGGAAATACTTCTATTACAATTGGAGGATTTGAAAATCATATTTTAAAATTTGTATGCCGTATTGGTAGTGATAGAAATTTGAATATAAATTCTTGCTGTGAACAAATTAAATATCAATTAAAAAAATATCAAGTTTCTTCTGAAAATTTAAAAGATTCTATAATAGCTTCAGTTGTTCCAGTTCTTACACCAATAGTTTTTGATTCATTGAAACAAATAACAAACAAAACCCCTTTTTTAATAGAAGACTTTTCTTCTTTACCGTTAAAAATTCGTGAATACGATACATCAAATTTGGGAACTGATAGAATTATAAATTGCATCGCAGCATTAAATAGATTTAATCCTCCCATTGCTATATTTGATATGGGTACTGCTACTACACTTTCTGTTATAGATAAAGATGGATATTTTTGTGGTGGAATGATTCTTCCAGGAATGGAACTTTCAATGAATGCTTTGTCGAAATATGCTGCCAAACTACCAACCATATCTTTTGATAAATCAAGAAAAATAATAGGAACAGATACGGTTTCATGTATGCAAAATGGTGCCTTATATGGAGCAGCTGGTTCTATCGAAGGAATTGTAAGAAGATTAGAAGATGAATTAAACGACACTCCCTTAATTGTACTTACTGGTGGATTATCTTCTTATGTTTTTCCATTGTTAAAATGCGATGTAAAATACGAACAAAATTTGCAACTATTTGGTTTATATGAAGTTTATCAACATTTTTTATAAAAAATTTTTTTTGATTATATTAAAATTTTTTACTATAATAATTTTCTAAATAAAATCGAAAGAGTGTGAATTAAAAATGATTTATACCGTAACCTTAAATCCTTCTATAGATTATGTTGTGTCAATGAATGATCTTCAAGAAGGCTTAGTTAATAAAGTCAACATTGAAAATTTTTACGCTGGTGGAAAAGGAATTAATGTTTCGAAAATTTTAAAAGAACATGGAGTTGAAAATATTGCTTTAGGGTTTATAAGTGGTTTCACTGGAGAATTTATTAAAAATAATTTAGAGCAATGTGGAATCAAAAATGATTTTATCAATGTTTTGAATGGATATTCTCGTATTAATATGAAAATTAAAACAAATGAAAATGAGACAGAAATTAATGGACTAGGTCCTTCAATTTCAGAATCAAATATTGAAGAATTATTCTCAAAGCTTGAGAAATTATATTCACGTGATATTTTAATTTTGGCTGGAAGTATTCCTCCAACACTCCCTGATAATTTTTATGAAGAAATTATGAAGCGATTATCAAATAAAAACATAAAAATCATCGTAGATGCAAGAAATAATCTTTTATTAAATGTTCTAAAATATCGTCCATTTCTAATCAAACCAAATCATCACGAAATCTCCGAAATTTTTAATCTTGAAATTAAAACTACTGATGAATTAATTTTATATGGAAA
>JAGHEJ010000024.1 GCA_017889345.1 Clostridiales bacterium
AAAAATTGAAGACATTGGAGAGGGACTTGAAAATAAATTCTACTCATCAATTACACAATCAAATTCCCTTGATGAATTAATTTTGAATGTAAAATCAAAACGATACACTTTCTCAAGACTTAACAGAATTCTCACAAAATACTTCATAGGATTTGAAAATTTTTCGGTAGATGAGATTCAAAGTTTCAATAACTATGTGAAAATTTTGGGATTTGATAAAATCGGAATGGAAACGCTAAACAAAATCAAAAAAACTTGTCCGCTGAATTTAATCTCAAAATTTAACAAAAAGAATTCTTCATTAGCTCCACTAGATATTTTAGGAATGAAAGCTTACTCTCTTTTAAACAAAAATTTATCTCCACTAGAAGATTTTAAAAATCCTCCCATTGTAATTTTGTAAATTAGAATATCATAAAAATTTTTTTCTTTCATAACAATTATTATATAAACAAAAGAAAGGGAGTATAGTAATTGTTAGCTTTTCTTATTTTTTCAGTTGTGATATTTATCTTCTTCTACATTTGTGAGAAATCAAAAATAAACGTAGTCGTTACATTTCTAATTACAATCATTACAAGCTATTTAATCATTTTTCCAAAATCAGCTATTGATTCAATTTTAAACGGGACAACCTTATTCATGAAATCTGTTTTCCCAACTTTATTTCCATTTTTAATTTTAACAAACATTTTAATTCGCTATGGAGGCATAACAATCTTCGGAAAATTATTCGGAAAAATTTTATCAAAACCTCTTAGAATTTCAAACAATTCAATTTTTCCACTGCTCGTAAGTTTTATTTGTGGATATCCATTAGGCACAAAATATTTAAACGATTTGTATAACGATGGATTGATTAAAGAAAATGAATTTAGAAGAATGGTTAATATTGCTTCAAATGCTAGTCCTCTTTTTATAATAGGAACTGTTGGAGTTTCAATGCTTGAAAACAAAACTCTTGGATATATGCTATTGATTGCAAACTATTTATCATGCATAGTTGTATCCTTCTTTATTCCCTACAAAAAAGACGATCCGGTACATAAAGCTTCTCAAACTACCAATACAAAAAATAACTTTGGGGAAACTCTAAAGCTCGCACTAGAAAATGCTATAAAAACTTGTGCGATAGTTGGAGGATTTATAATTTTGTTCTCCCTCATAAAAGAAATCCTCATCAATAATATCTACACACAAATTTTGCTAAAAGATTTTCCAATCATCAAATCCTTAGTTGTTGGATTTTTTGAAATTACAAATGGAATTAGTCTTTTAATTCCATCTTCCATATCCATGCCTTTAAAACTTGGATTAATAAGTGCCCTCTGTTCTTTTGGTGGAATTTGTATTTTGCTTCAATGCTATTCATTCGTTTATAAAAATGAAACCTTCAAATTAAATCACTATATATTTTTCAAATTTGTTCAAGCAATCATTTCATTTATTATAACTTTTTTTATATGTATCTTTATATTCTAAAAACCTCTACAAAAATTTTGTAGAGGTTTTTACTGGTTTTAATAAATAATCAAAAGTTGTTATATTTTGGAGGTATAATAATTTTCAATAATCTATTAAAACTAATAGCAATTGTATGAATTGAAAAAATTGATTTGGCTTTTAAAATTTAATAATGATATTGATTATCATTACCTGTTGATATAATAATACCAAATTAAAATTTATAATTCAAGTATTATTTCAAAAAATTTTTAAAAAACAAAAAGTATAGATAAAAATCTATACTTAAAATTTTTTATAACACAAATTTGTTTATAACTTTCGCAACTCCATTATTATCATTTGTATCTGTTATATAATTTGCTATCTCTTTAAGAGAATCAATTGCATTTCCCATAGCAACTCCCATACCGGCAAACTTTATCATTTCAAAATCATTTTGCTGATCACCAATAGCTATAATTTCATCCTTAGAAATATTGAGCATCTTTCCTAAATCTCTAACTGCATTTCCTTTGTTGCAATCTTTATTAAAAATCTCAAGAACTATTGGTAAACTTCTTACAATCGCAAACTTTCCATAGACCTCTTTGGGGATTTTATTTTGAATATCATCTAGTAATTCTTTAGACCCTAAATATAAAACTTTAAAGGCTTGTCTTTCATCTTTAATTATATTTGAACAAAAATCAGGTTCTATAGAAACAGGCATACCTATGTGATCTCTTTCAAAAGCTGTGAACTCATTTTCCTCTAAGATAACACAACCTTCACTTGGATAATCATAAACATGAATTTTTGCTCCAAACTCTAGTCCAAGCTCGCATAAAAACTTTAAATCCTGACCTTTAAGGACATTTGCCTTTAAACATTCTAGAGTTTTTGTATTATATAAAGATACTCCATTATTTGTAATAACATATTCCTCTCTCTCATTAAAACCAAGAGCGTTTATAAATTTTGTTATTGCTCTAATTCCTCTTCCTGTTGTAAAAACAATTTTTACATTTTTATCTATGGCTTGTCTTAACGCTTTAATATTTTCTTCAGAAAGTTCTCCATGACTATTCAAAAGAGTTCCATCCATATCGGTAGCTACTAATTTATACATTCTAAAAATTCCTCCCTTACTCAAATTTATTTTATTTTCTCTAAGTCGATCTTAACTCTTTCAGAGATATCTGTATAAATGGCAGATACATCAGAAACATTTTTAGTATTTATCTTTTCCAAATTTTCAATAAACATATTTCTATTATTTTCCATGTCTTCCACAAGAGACTTTAAAACGTCTTTAACATAATCGTTAGCTCCACTTCTTATAGCCTTAGCTTCCCCCTGTGCATTCTCAATTATACTTTTAGCTTTATTTTGAGCTTCTATAACAAGATCATGCTCGTCTATTTCCTTTTCAAGCTTAAGTTTAACTTCCTTCATAGTTTCTTCGCTAAACTTTTTAGCCTCACCTATTATTCTATCTCTCTCACTTATTATCCACTTTGATCTTTTTAATTCGTCAGGCAATTCATGTAAAATCTTTTTTATAAGCTCTAACATATCTTTTTTGTTTAAAACAATTTTGCCTGTTATAGGTATCTCTGCGGCATTTTCAACAACTTCATGTAAATAATCTAACCATTGTAAAATATCCATAAATCAATCACTCCAAAATTTTTCGTATAATATCCTGCTCAATATTTGATGGAACTAATCCAGTAATTTTTCCTCCAAATTTCACAATTTGCTTAATAGAAGAAGAACTTATGTATGATAAATTTTCCGTAGTCATCAAGAAAAAAGTCTCTATGTTAGGTGCCATTTTATTATTCAAAAACGCCATTTGAATTTCATATTCAAAATCAGAAAAAGCTCTAAGACCTTTTATTATGACATTAACATCATTTTTACTCATGTAATCAATCAATAATCCATCATGACTGTCAACAATTATTTTTTCATTACAACTAATGTTTGTTATGGATTTTTCAATCAATTCTTTCCTCTCATCTATGGAGAATAAACTTTTTTTGTCTGGATTAACAAGTACACATACTATTACTTCATCAAAAATTTTTAACGAACGTTCTATTATGTCAAGATGTCCAAGTGTAATGGGGTCAAAACTCCCTGGTATTATTGCTCTATTCATTGAAACTCTCCTTATATCTATAGAAACAAACTGTTGTATTCCCATATTTTCTATAATCATATAAAATTATATTTTTTGATTCTATAAATTTATTTTCAGAACTTGCAATCTTAGTAACTATAATTCCATCTGGCTTTAAAATTTCTAGCTCATCAATAAGAGTTATACTTCTATCAACATAATCTGTATTATAAGGTGGATCTACAAAAATCAAATCAAACTTATCTTTCCCATGAAATCTTCTAAGATTTTGATCAAACTCACCTTTAATTGCAAAAGCATTATCCTTAAACCCTAAGTTTTCTATATTCTTCTTTAGATATGAAAATATCGTATCATTTCTATCACATAAATAAGTAATCTTTGCTCCTCGACTACAAGCTTCAAGACCTAAACTTCCAGTTCCTGCAAACAAATCAAGCACCTTAGAATCGTAATCCAAATGATTTTGTATTATATTAAAAATAGATTGCTTTACTCTATCAAGAGTAGGTCTTGTAACATCATAACCATCTGGAGAAATAAGTTTTCTTCCCTTAGCTTTTCCCGTAATTATTCTCATACAAATCTCCTTAATTAAAACAAATGGTCTTATCAATCGTATCTAGTTTTCTTTGTACATTAATATAAAATTCCTGTATTTCCGTTGTATTTAAACTATCTATATAGTCAATATCTTCTCTAACTTTTCTCAAAATGTCTATGTCATTTATTATGTCAGCAAACACAAAGCCCGTATCTCCATGTTGCTTATATCCAAATACGTCACCGCTTCCTCTAATTTTCAAATCTTGTTCTGCCAAATAAAATCCATCATTACTACTAAGAAGAGTAGAAATTCTCTTTCTTGTAACGCTATTCATAGAATTTGTAACAAGAACACATGTTCCCTCTTTTGAACCACGCCCAATTCTTCCTCTTAATTGATGAATTTGAGAAAGTCCAAAACGTTCTGCATTTTGAATAACCATAACCGTCGCATTAGCAACACTTATACCAACCTCTATAACTGTTGTTGAAATAAGAATGTCCACATCACCATTTTTAAATTTATCCATTACTTCATTCTTAGTCTTATTATCCATTTTTCCATGTAAAATATCGATTTTATAATGAGAAAGTGGTGATGATTTTAATTCTTCATATAAAGATTCAACAGATGTCAAATCTAATTTTTCATTTTCTTCAATGAGCGGACAAACCATATAGCACTGACCGCCCTTATCAATTTCCTTTTTCAAAATTTCATAAATTGAATCTTTATCCTCACTTTTAACATGAATTGTCTCAACTTTTTTCCTATTAGATGGAAGCTCTTTAATTGAAGAAATGTCCATATCATTGTAAATATATAAAAATAACGTTCTTGGAATTGGAGTTGCAGTCATAACTAAAACGTCACAATTTTCACCTTTGCCTTTATGTATTAACTTTGACCTTTGGCTTACACCAAACCTATGTTGTTCGTCAAAAACTATATAGCCAAGCTTATATATTTCAACATCATCTTCTAAAACTGCATGAGTTCCTATAAGCAAAATTGGCTCTTCCCCTTTAAGCTCTTCTTTTATAGATTTCTTCTCTTTATCTTTTACACTTCCAACTAACAATCTCACTTTAATATTAAATTTCTCAAATAATTTTAACGCCTCATTGTAATGTTGAACAGCTAAAATTTCTGTTGGAACAATCATGCACGCCTTATAACCATTCAAAAGCACATTGAAAATAGTTATAAACGCAACAATTGTTTTTCCAGAACCAACATCTCCTTGAAGCAATCTATTAATTGAATCTTCTGTTTTTTGTTCAATTAAAATTTGTTTTATAGCTTTGTTTTGATCTCCCGTCAAAGAAAAATCTAAAGATTCTTTCAAGTCAATTAACTCTTGAGTAAAAATTTTGTATTTTATCCCCTTTTCTTTGCGGTTCAATTTATTTTTTAACAGCCTAGTCTTAACAAAAAAATACATAAGCTCCTGATATTTAAATCTGTTTATCGCTTCTTCCAAAGAAGCCTTATCTTTGGGAAAATGAATATTAATCACAGCATCATTTAAAGAAAGCAAACTTCTTCTTTCAATTATTTCTCGCGGCAAATTTTCTTCAAGATTAATTTCATTTATAACCGTGTTCATAACACTTATCAAATATGTACTACCAATTCCTTTTATGGTCTTATATTTAGGAACAATTTCGCTCGCAAAATCTTTTATCTTTTCACCATTGAGAATTTCTACGTAATTTTTCGTTTCCTTAAAAGTCCCATAAACTTTGTATCTATTTCCCAAAATAAAACTATGTTTCATGTACGGCTTATTAAAATAAATTAACTTTGCATTCCTTCCACTGTCATTTCTAAGTTTAATAGTTGTTATAACTAAATTTTTTCTCACAGAAACATCTCTCAAAACTTCAGTTACAATTCCTTCAAAAACAGATTTTACTGAAGAAGAATTTATAAAATCATATCCTCTTGGAAAATACATAATCAAATCTTCAATGGTATGAATTCCATTTTGAGCAAATATTTCTGAATATTTTTTCCCTACACCTTTTACAGATATAATATTTTTATCAAGCATGCACACCTTCTATAAAACTAACTACTTAAACAAATTTATCTATCAATTTCAATCCCATTTATGTTAACTGTTATTGAATTTACAAAAATCCCAACATTATTTTCAATATCGTATTTAATTTTTTGAATAACATCATTGGCGATAACTGAAACCTTAATTCCATATTGTATAACAATAAACACTTCTACATTTAATTTTGAATTTTCAATTGAAACTTTTACACCACTATTGATATTAGGTTTATTGTCCTTAGAACTTTTACTAGCTACAGAAACAACTCCATCGCACTCCAAAGCTGACAAAGCCACCATATTTTTAATAAACTCTTCTGTATAATAAATTTTTCCCATTTGTGTCTCAATTTTTAACATAAAACGGCCTCCATTTCCTGTTTTTTTTATTTTATATTATTGAGAATATTAATTCAATAACAATAAATTATTGATTTTTTTCTTGTTTCATGATACGATTAAAGTTGTTTATATATAGTATCAATAGATGGAGGTGTGTATAAAAATGTCTAAAAGATGTGAAGTTTGTGATAAAGGCGTAATTTTTGGTGGTCAATACAGTCACTCTCATCGAAGATCAAACAGAAAGTGGACTCCTAACCTAAAAAAAGTTAAAGCTATAGTAAATAACTCTCCAAAAACTATAAAGGTTTGTACTAGATGTTTGCGTTCTGGAAAAATTCAAAGAGCTGTTTAAACAAAAAAGTGTAACTAAATTGTAGAATTTAATTACACTTTTTTATTGTCTATTTAACTTTTAAATTTGTAAAACATAATTTTTATACGGAACATTTTTCAATATGTTTCACCTCAAAAAGTCCTTGTTATATATTTCGTATAGCATTATTGATTTTGTAATATGTGCTGTATATATATAATTGGGATTTTTTGTTTGTGATAATAGTATATTTTTTCAAAGATTTGCTCAATTTGAATACATATTCATTTTAATTTTAAAAATTTTTCCAAATTGAATTTCAAATTTGAATAAATATAATCTTACTTTAAGTACTCTAATCCATAACTTTAAAGTGGTTTTTTTCACATATTTGCATATACAATTTTCGAATTTCCTTTTTCTTACGTTCACTTATATCTATTTTGTCTCCATTATTCATCACGACATAGTCATAGCTTATTTTCATAATATGATTATAATTTACAACATAGGATTTATGAATCATCATAAAATCAAAATTTTTAGCAACACTATAAACATCACTTAACTTTCCATTAAAATCATAATTTCCATTTATTGTATATATTGTGATTTGTCTTCGATTACTCTTAAAATAAATAATATCTCTAAATTTAACTCTTAAACTCAATCTTTTGGAAGTAAATTCATAAAAAACATTTGTATCAAAAATATGTTTATAAATAACAAAAAATATATGTTTAAAATCTGAGAATTTCAGTGGCTTTCTCAAAAATCCAAAAGGCTTAATACTAAACAGTTCAACAAAATACTGAAAAGTATTAGCTATGTAAACTAAAACGGTATCAAACTTAGTTCTTATGACTTTTCCAATTTCAATTCCTGTTACTTTCTCCATCTCAATATCAATGAAAATAATATCGAAAATTTCTCCAGAATTTATAGCTTCTAAAAATTCAACACTTGAAGAAAATGAAATGACCTTAAAATCCATATTCAAATTTTCTTCCTCAATTTCTCCTATATATTCCTCCATCTTCCGTATAAAAATATAATCTTCATCGCAAATGGCTATCCTAAGCATTTTATTCTCCGAAATATTATATTTTTAACCATAAATACTAGTCGTACTATATCAATTTTATAGTACTTTCATTTTTTTCTCAAGGATTTTATTATAACTCATTTATAAATATTATTAATAAAAAAGATGAGTTTCCTCATCTTAATTACTTATTGTTTTTATCACAAAAATATATTATCGCTTTAGATAAATAGCTTGGCATATCCTTACCATAATTCTTAGAAAGCACTTCCGAAAATTCCGAATTCATTTCGTAAACTTCAGCCAATCCTTTGAACATAGAAAAAGAACAATCGTAAAATTTATTCATCCAATCATAAAGATTTGACACATACATTTGTACGTCCTCATGATCAAAATTTTTATCATTTATGTTTTTTGCAATCGCTGCAAATAATTCATCTCTCTTCTTCTGCTCTTTTAAAAACTCTTCCGTATTCAAATTAGTATAATCTATTTTTTCCATAAAACACCTATCACCTATTAATTATTTTACTACCTATAAATCACTTAATCCATTCATAAATAAAATTAAACAAATAAGGTATGTACAATTAGTATATTCATTAATGCCCTATCAGCTCTTAACATAATTTTTATGAACAGTGATTTATAAAAGTATATCATATAAAATCTTTAATTTCATCAAATAAAAAAGAAACGCTAAAACTTAGCGTCTCTTTTAATTATTTTAAAACTTTGTTTCTCTTAATAAGAGCATATACACTGCTCGCAACAGCTATAAAAGCTGAGAATAAAATTACAATTCCCCATTGAATTAAATTCATGGATGTTGTTTTAAATATTCCTTGTAAAAACGGAACATATATTATTCCAACAATCATTAAGATAGAAATGATTACAGAAACCAACAAATATTTATTTGATAATAAGTTTATCTCAAATAAAGTTCTACTCTCTGACTTACACTCAAACACGTGAATTAATTGTGATAAAACAAGAGTTGCAAGAGTCATTGTTCTGCATGTCCTAATGCTAAATCCTAAATAAAGTCCTATTATAAATGTAAAGATTGTACTTATACCAATCAAAGTTCCTCTGAAAAGAATTTTCTCCCAAAGTCCATTTGAAAAAATACTCTCATTCTTTGGACGAGGTGCTTGTTTCATTATATTGTCATGTGAATTATCAACACCAAGTGCCAATGCTGGAAGTCCATCTGTCGCCAAGTTTACAAATAGAATTTGAATTGGAGTAAGTGGATTTGGTAAGCTAAACATTGAAGCTAAGAACATTGTTAAAACTTCCCCAATATTACATGAAAGAAGATATCTTATAAACTTTCTGATGTTTAGATAAATTTTTCTTCCCTCTTCAACAGCCGAAACAATTGTACTAAAATTATCATCCAATAAAATCATTGACGAAGCTTCCTTAGTAACATCTGTTCCAGATATTCCCATAGAAATTCCAATATCTGCTTCTTTTATAGCGGGAGCATCGTTAACCCCATCACCAGTCATAGCAACGATTTGATTTTTATTTTTGAAAGCTTGAACAATTCTTAATTTATGTTTTGGTGTAACTCTCGCAAAAACTCTAACAGTATTTAAAGCATTTGATAATGCCTTGTCAGACATTTCTTCGATTTCATTTCCTGTTAAAACTTCGCTAACAGAATTACAAATATTAAGTTCTTTTGCTATAGCAAAGGCAGTATTTTTATGATCTCCAGTAATCATAACTGTTGTAATTCCAGCTTCTTTACATTTAATAACCGCCTCTTTTGAATCTTTTCTTGGAGGATCAATTATTGCACAGAATCCAACAAATACAAAATCTTTTTCAAGATCACTTCCGTCCATTAATCTTTGTGGTTTATATGCAGCTCCAAGACATCTCAAACCTCTAAGTGATAACATCTCAATTTCTTTTAAGATTTCTTGCTTTTTAGAATTTGTAAGAGAAACTACATTCCCTCTATGTAAATAATATTTACTCTTTGAAAGTATTTTTTCAGGTGCCCCTTTAGAAAGTAAAACATTCTCTCTTGTTTCTGGATCACGAACAACCACTGAAGCCATTTTTCTATCTGAATCAAAAGGAATCTCACTTATTTTTCTAAAAGAACTATGATATTTTTCAAGCTCGTCCACATTATCAAAATAATATTCAACAAGTGCCTTTTCTGTTGGATCAGCAATAATTTGATCTTTAAAATTCTTTTCACTTCTATTTATATTAAAGTCATTACAAACTACAAAAATCTTTTTAAGCAAAGTATTCTTATCTACATTTTCATCGCGTGTCTCATAAACTTTCCCATCAAAATAAATTCCCCTAACAGTCATTTTATTTTCTGTTAAAGTTCCAGTTTTATCACTACATATAACCGATGTACAACCTAACGTTTCAACTGAAGGAAGTTTTCTAACTAAAGCTCTTCTCTTTAACATTTTTGAAACTCCAAGTGCTAAAGCAACAGTAACAATTGCTGGTAAACCCTCAGGTATAGCTGCAACAGCTAAGCTTACACCAATTAAAAACATATCTGTTATAGATTGTCCTCTAGCAATACCGATAACAGTAACAACAGCACAAATAAGAAGACAAATAACAACTAAAACTTTCCCAAGTCCCTCAAGTCTCTCTTTAAGTGGAGATTTATCTTGATCAATATTTTGAAGCATATTTGCAATCTTACCCATCTCAGTATCCATACCGATTTTAACAATTCGTGCGTATGCTTTTCCCTTTAAAACTGTTGTTCCCATAAAAATATTATTTTCTTTATCCTTCGTACTCTTATTAACACCAATTGACTCTCCAGTTAAAAGTGATTCGTCAACGATCAAAGTACCATTTATAATTTGAGCATCTGCAGGTACCCTATCACCAGATTCAAGTAAAACCAAATCATCTATAGTCAATTCTGAAGCATCAATTATTTTAAGATTCCCATCCCTAATAACTTTTGTTGTTGGAGACGAGAGCTTCTTTAAAGATTCCAATGATTTTTCAGTTCTAAATTCTTGAACAAAACCAAGTACAGCATTTATAACTATAATAACAATTATAACTATGGAATCTGCAATATCTCCAAGAATTCCAGAAACAATTGTTGCAAATATTAAAATCCAAATCATAATATCATTAAATTGAGATAATAAGATGGACAGGGCAGAAACTTTTTTCTTTTCTTTAATCTTGTTTTTCCCATAATTTTTAATATTTTTTTCAACTTGTTCTTGAGTTAATCCATTTAAAGTTGCATTATTTTTCACCAATTTTTCCTCCATCATAATTATTTAATAAATATATATTTTCTTTTTATTTAAATAATTACTAAAAGAAAAAATAAAAATAGCCACTTCGAAATTATACAATTCCAAAATGACTAATAAGTTAGAAATTTAAATTTTTAATTATTATTAGGTTCGCTACAACTGCACGACTCTCTATTTAAAAGATATACAATAATTCCACCAATTGCATTTCCAATTATACAAACAAATATATAAATAAATGATCTAATAGAAATATCTCTGGCAACAAACATGTGAACAATATTCGCAACTCCATGTTCCCCACCTAATTCCAAAATAAGTACAATAGCTCCCATTGCAATTAAATTATTTTTACATAGAGCACCCATTTGAATTAAAACACCAACTATAATTGCTTTACATAATACAACAAACAAATCTGTTTGAATTTTTATCTCCCATAATTCTTGAGCACGACTCTCTCCTAAAATTGTACATAAATATCCAAAAAAGAAACATGCTATAATATTTCCTGAAAGAATTATTAAAATATCTTTGATTTTCTTACTAAACTTTCCTCCACAACACATTATAGGAGCAACTTTACCTGTAAATAAATTCAACTGCATCGTTATAATTATCATGAACGCAAGTGAAAATAAAAATTTAGATAGTACATCAAAATTTAAATAATAGTTGTACGCAGCTATAGAAACGATCGTACCTGCCAAAATTGCTTTTTTAAATAACAAAATTTAACATCTCCTTATTATTTAAGATTAATATTAAACTTTAAATCATGACCATCTATAATAGTATCATAAATTTTGCTAGAAATAAACATGATTTGTTTCCTTGTATTCTTCCCATAAAAAAACCTGTTAAACATAAATTTTAACAGGTTTCAAAACACATACAACATTAAATTACTCTCTCAAATTTAAAATTTAATTCGGACTCTTCTTTAAATTTTTCAGCCAACTCAGAATCTCCAGTTACAAGAAATATTTCGTAGAAGACTTGCTCTCTCTCATAATCACTCATAATTTCCTCTACTTCCTCAACCTTATCTTTCTCTTTAGCCAAATCATAAAGTAGATTCATATCCTCCATATAATCTTCGATATTATCTACCCCTAAACTTGTCCTTAATTTTTCATCTCTTTGATCTTTTAAAATCTGCTGATACTCTTTAGCTTTCTCACTTTTATCTTGATTCCAAGTATTACCTGATTTATCTCCTGTTGGTGATGCTTTTGGCATCATATACAATGCTAGTGAAAATATGGATCCTAAAACAATCCCTACAGATGCAATTCCCAAAAATTTTACAGAAACTTTCCTCATTCAAATACACTCCTTTTGTAAATAAATAAATCAAATACTCTAATTTCCACTTTTATCCTCCATTATTTCCTAAAAATGAATATTTAATCATAAATATTCTTATATTTATTATTACACAATATAGACTAAATCAATAACAAAATTGTTTTAATTCACAAATTATTTTTTTGATAAATAAAAAGGATGATTTTAAAAACATCCTTTATTATTTGAATAAATTCAAATTATTTCTTAGTAAATAGTTTAACTATTTTGGATAAACATTTAGGTAATTTTACAGCAATAAATTTCATATGTCATTCTCCCCTAATCTTATAAAAATAAAAAGTTTTTTGTGTCTCTATATATTTATGTAGATTTAGGTTGTTTATGATTCTTTTAAAATACTAAATGTAGAAAAACTATATTATCCGAAAATATTTTTACTTTTTCTTCCTTCCATTCATTGGATAAAGTTAAAGCTCTAAACATATCCAATTTTTGATTTTTAACATCATATTTAGAACCTTCTATAGAAATTGTTGTATTTTCTTGAAGAGGTACAATCGAAAAAAATCTAAATTCTTCCCTATTTAAAACTTTATTTCCTTTAAATGGCATTATTAAATTATAATCATCAATCATCATAACATCAATACCATATTTAAAAATTTTTTCCATTAATCTAAGATTAAATATAAAATGGTCTGAACGTTTTCCTGTACATCCAAGTAAATATACTTTTTCAAAATTATTTTCGATGCAATAATTTATAGCTAACTCAAAGTCACTATAATCCATATCAAATTTTTCAATACCTATAATTTCATTTATGTAATTCTTATCTTCAATAGAATCAAAATCTCCAATAAGAAAATCAATCTTAACCTTATTTTGAATCAAAAAATTACATCCACCATCAACACCAATTACAAAAACTTCATTTAAATTCACAAATTTCTTTAAATTTTCTAAACTTCCATATTCACCATTACAAAAAATAGCAGCACTACTTCCCATACTATTTCCTCTTTTCTTTAAACTTATTGTATAAATTAACATAGGCATCATATCTTAGCTTATTTATATTACCCAAATCAAGAGCTTCTTTAATTTCACATCCAATTTCGTTTATATGATTGCACTCCCTAAATTTACAATTATTAAACTCATAAAAATCTATAAAATAATTTTTAAGATTTATTTGATTAATACTCTTTGGAATTTCAATTGATGTAAATCCTGGAGTATCAACTATATGTCCATCTAAATCCTTTAAGTAAATCAATTGAGAAAATCTCGTAGTATGTCGTCCTCTTTTAATTTTTGTACTAAGCTCTGAAGTTTCCATAATTCCTTTATTTACAATTGCATTTAAAAGGCTAGATTTACCTACACCTGATGGTCCACAAAAACAAGATATATTCTTATTAAGTTTAGATTTTATATAATCAATATTTTTATTTTCTCTAACGCTTGCAAAAATAATGTCATATGGAAATTTATAAAATATCTTCTCCAATTCTTCTTCATTTTCACAACTATGTAAATCACATTTATTTATAACGATATTAATCTTAACATTGCTAGCTTCAAAATTTAAAATTAATTTATTTAATAACTCAAAATTTATTTTAGGCTCTAAATATGCTAACACGATAAACGCTTGAGTAACATTTGCAAGATTTGGTCTAATAAATTCTGATGTCCTCTCATAGATTTCTTCAATTATTCCCTCATTTTTATCGTCATCAATAACATTTATAGAAACTTTATCTCCAACCTTTGGTTGAATATCCTTAAACCTAAATTTCTTTCTCGATTTACAAAAATATTCTACATTATTTGAAAGCACATAAAAAAATCCATCAATTGCCTTAATAATAATTCCATCAACTTTACTCATAAACTACTCCTAAACAATTTTATATAAAAAAATAGCTCTTAAAAATTTCTTCATCAAAATTTTTAAAAAGCTATCTTCAAACCTAATATGTACTAATTATTTTAACCGTAGTTCCTAAAGGAACTTTTTCTCCTGTTTTATGATCAATCTGCTTTATAAAATCCTCATCATTAAAATTTCCTGTATCAAGTTTTAGCCCCAGCTCATCAAAAATTTCCTTAGCTTCTCTAATAGTTAATTTATCAAGATCAGGTATTTCTACATTTTTATTTTCATTATTCTCATTTTTTACAGCATTATTATCAGATTTACTATTATTTTCTTTAACTTCAAGATTTGTTTCATCTGTATTTAATGAAGAATTATTAGAATCCTTATCTTTAATATTATTCTCTTCTTCTATTTCTAATTTCTCATCAACGTAATTATAATAACTCAATTCAATAACAACTGTTGGTTTAATTTCAATATCCTTTGGTACAGATTGGTCAAATATCTTTTCATGTTTATCTTTATCTATTGTATCAACTGGATTCAAATTTATAGATATACCATTTAAACTAGCTAAATTTTGAGCTTCAACTAAACTTAATCCTATAAATTCTGGAACAACTACAAGTCTAGTTTCAGAACCCTTACTTACAACTATATCTACTAGCGTCCCCTCTTCGACTTCTGTATTATAATTTGGATTTTGAATCATTATCTTACCTATATCATATACATCACTAAATCGCTCTTCTATATTGCCTATACTAAGTCCAAGATTATTCAAAATCACTCTTGCCCTATCAAGAGTATGATTAGTTATATCTGGAACCTGTATTTTTTCCACACCTTCACTCAATACAACCTTAACAGTATCACCTTTTTTAACAAGTGTTCCAACTTTAGGAAAAGTGTCTACAACAAAATTTTCCTCCAAATCACTTTCAATATATCCAGAAACTTGATATTTAAGTCCTAACTCATTAAGTTCTCTTTCATATTGAGAACCTGATTTGCCTACAATTGCTGGAACTTCTAATGTCTTATGCAAAAATCCAAAAATATTCTTTACACCTAAAAAAAACATAGATGAAGTAATAACTAAAAAAGCAATTAAAATCACAATAATAGATTTTAATAATCCTCTCTTTTTAATCTTTGAATCTTTATCTTCACATTCCAAAGTATCCATTATCATAGTAGAATCGTTTATATTATATTTAGAAACTGAATGCTTCCTATTACTCTGAAGTGCCACAAGATCATTTCTAATTTCTTTAACATTTTGATATCTTAATGCAGGATTTTTTTGTAGACATTTAATTATAAGATTATTTATACCCATAGGCATCTTACTATTCAAATCTACCAATTCAATAGGATCTACTTGTATATGTTGAAGAGCCACATTTACAGGAGTTCCTTGTGTAAAAGGTAATTTTCCTGTAAACATTTCATACATAACTACTCCAAATGAATAAATATCACTTCTACAATCTACAAAATTACCCTTTGCTTGTTCCGGTGAAATATAATACGCTGATCCTAATATTTTACCAGAATTAGTAATTGTTGCTGAATCAGAAGATTTTGCAATCCCAAAATCAGTAACTTTTATAACTCCAGAATTAGAAACTAGTATATTTTGCGATTTTATATCTCTATGAATTAAGTTTATAGCGTGGGCAGCTGCTAACGCATTACAAATTTGAACACTAAAATCTAATGCCAATTTAATAGATAAAACTCCACACTCATTTATATAATCTTTTAAAGTTTTACCATCTACATATTCCATAACAATATAATGCAATTCATCTTCAGTTCCAATATCATAAACATTAACTATATTGTTATTAGATAATTTTGCGACCTCCATCGCTTCATCCTTAAACTTACGTACAAAATCCTCATCTTCTGCTAATTCTTGTTTAAGTATTTTAATTGAGATAAACCTTTTTAAAATCTTGCATCTAGCTTTATAAACATTTGCCATTCCGCCTTCACCAAGTTTTTCTATTATCTCATATCTACCACTTATGACCTTACCTATCATTATTAGTGCCTCCAAAAATTATTAAAGATACGTTATCTCTGCCTCCTCTTTCTTTAACCAAAGCAACTAATTCACTACAAACCTTATCAAGATCTTCCTTATTATCGACAATATATGGAACAATTTCTTCATAATCTATATCATTGACTAATCCATCCGTACATAATAAATAAAATTTCTCCGTATCTTCTTCAAGTACAAAGATATCTATTTCCACACTTTGATTTATTCCTACAGATCTTGTTATAATATTTTTATTTGGATGATCTTTTGCTTCATCTTGCGTTAACAGTCCACTATCTATAAGTTGTTGTACAAAAGAATGATCCTTTGTTATTTTTGTTATTTCATTCCCCTTTATAACAAAGAAACAACTATCTCCAACATTAACAACATAAATCTTATTATTATAAACAAATGCTAAAGTTAAAGTTGTTCCCATTCCCTTATATTTCTTATTATTTAATGATTCCATATAAATACTGCTATTTGCATATTTAACAGCATCAGCTAAAAACATATTTATATCTTCATATTCACAATATTTTTCAATTATATATTCTTTAATTTTACCCACACACATTTTACTTGCTATATCACCTGCATTATGTCCTCCCATACCGTCAGCAACTATGTACAATTGATAAGAATCACAAATATAATAATCTACGTAATCCTCATTAACCATCCTAAGATTACCTATATCACTTATAGCTCCAACCATTATAGAGTATCCTCCTACTTACTATAACTTAATCTTAGCTGACCACATGCTGCATCTATGTCTACTCCTTTTTTCTGTCTCATTGTAGCATTAATACCATTTTTTAACAAATTATTGTGGAATTTATTAATTTTTCGAGATTGTTTAAAATCATTTTCTTTAATTTCATTTACAGGTATCAAATTAACATGGGCTTTAGCTCTCTCGCATAAAGAAATTAGTCCATTAATATCTTCATCCCTATCATTTAATCCATCTATTAATAAGTACTCAAAAGATATTCTTCTACCTGTTTTATCAAAATAATATATACACGCATCTATCAATTCATCAATTGAATACGCATTAGCTATTGGCATAATTGTTTTACGCTTCTCATCTGTTACAGCATGTAAAGATATTGCAAGATTTAAACTAAGATTTTCTTCAGCTAAATCATATATTTTAGGCACTATACCACAAGTTGAAAGAGTTATATGTCTTGAACTCATACCAAGCTTATCTTTCATCTCTCTTATAAAAGTCACTATATTTTCATAATTGTAAAGTGGCTCTCCTGTCCCCATAAGAACTATTCTATTAATTTTTTTATTTGTATACTTCTCGACAACTAATATTTGTGCCATTAATTCCCCAAGTTCTAGATTTCTTAGAAATCCATTTACTGTAGACGCACAAAATTTACATCCCATTCTACATCCAACTTGAGTAGATATACAAATAGTATTTCCATAATCATACATCATAAACACACATTCAATTAAATTTCCATCAAATAATTCCAATAAAAATTTTATAGTACCATCTCGTGATTCTTGTACTTTTACAATAATAGGTAAAGAAACCTCAAGTATTTTCCCAAACTCTTCTCTTTCACTTTTACTAAGATTTGTCATTTCTTCAAATTTAAAAACCTTTTTGTCATATATCCAATCTATTATCTGCTTTGCTTTAAAACTTTTAAAATTGTTTTCAACTAAAAAATTTTTCAACTCATCTTTTTTAAAATTTAGTATATTCAACATATTATCCTCTTAAATTCTTTTCAATTTACTCATAAAAAATCCATCATTTAATTGTCCAGGAAATAAAGTTATCATTCCATTATTGTTTTCAAACTTTAAATCTCCAAAAATTTTTGTATCTATAGGTTCAATTATAAAATTGTTATTCTCTTTTAAAAATTCCTTTATTATTTGTTCGTTTTCATTCTTATTTAACGTACAGGTCGTATACATTAAAATTCCATTTGATTTAACATACTTAGAAGCAATGCTAATTATTTTTCTCTGTATATATATAATTTCTTCCAAATCTGACTGATTTTTAAACCATTTTATTTCAGGTTTTTTCTTAATAACTCCCAAACCTGAGCATGGAGCATCTAAAAGAACTTTATCAGCTAGATCTATGAATCTTTCATTAACTAAAGTTGCATCATTTACAAAACAATCTATTGATTTTAAATTTAATCTTTTTGCACTATTTTTTATCAATTCAACTCTGTGATTATGGATATCGCATGAAATTATTTTTCCATTATCTTTAATAAGTTCAGCTATATATGTTGTTTTTCCTCCTGGTGCCGCACACAAATCAATAATATTTTCTCCCTCTTTAGGATCTAATATTTCACAAACTAGCTGAGAACTTAGATTCTGAACACTTAATAATCCATCTTTATACAAATCATTATCCGATATATTTGAAGAACCATTTATTTTCACAGCATTCCTAAAACCTTCAACATCTTTCAAACCCAAATCTTTAAATTTTTTCAAGAATTGTTCTTTTGAAAATTTTAAGGAATTAATTCTATAACACGTTTCTCCTCTTTCATTTAGAGAAGCCATCAAATCTATGTAATTTTTAGGATATTGATTCTTAAACAATTTAATCATCCATGCAACAAAAGAATACTCATCTTGCAGAGTATTCTTGTTTGATTTTATATTGTCTTTGTTACTCAAATAATTTCTCAAAACTCCATTAATAAAACCGCTTTTATTTCTACATAATTTCTTAGAAATTTCTACGCTCTCATTTAAAACGGCATACTCAGGAATTTTGTCAAGATATTTTAATTGATAAATAGCACTTCTCAATATGATTGTAGAAATATGATTTTCATCTATCTTCTTAACAAAATTTCTTATAACATTGTCAATTGATAGTTTGAATTTTATAGTACCATAAACTATCTCCGTAACTAATTTTTTATCAACGTCCTTCAAATTATATCTATCCAAATTTTCTTTCAACGCCAAATTTGAATAAGCTTTCTTATTTAAAACTTGATCTAAAATTAGTACACTCACATATCTTGCGTTATTAATCATAAAATTTTACTCCCTATCTGCTAATGCTATAAGTCTTAATAAGTTCATTATTGCCATTAAAGCTGCTGCAACATAAGTAAGTGCTGCAGATGAAAGAACATTTCTAGCCCCTCTAACTTCTTCACCGTTCAATAAATTTAACGAAACAATAGATTTCAAAGCTCTGCTTGAAGCATTAAATTCTACTGGAAGAGTTACTAATTGAAATATAACTGTAAATGAAAATAATATAATCCCAAAAACCAATAATGGTCTAACACTTAATATAAGTCCCATGAAAAACAATAACCATGAAAAACTCGCTCCAAAATTAACTGCTGGAACTATTTTGTTTCTTAAAATTAGTGGTGCATAAGATCTATTATGTTGTATAGCGTGTCCTACCTCATGTGCAGCAATACCAATTGATGCTATTGAACTTCCATAAAATACATCTCTTGATAATCTCAAAACTTTCGCTCTAGGATCATAATGATCTGTCATATGTCCTCTAACCATTTCAATATCAACATCATAAATACCATTTGCATTTAAAATTTCTCTAGCAGCTTGCTCTCCTGTAAGTCCTCTATAACTCTGTATTTGAGAATACTTCCTATATGATTGAGAAATTTTATACTGAGCAATGATAGTTACAATTATCGCAGGTATTAATAAAATCATCGTTGGATCATAGAAAAACATTTTAAATCACCCCTTAATTTAATATAGATTTGTCAATGGTATTACCATTTAAAAATGATTTAACTGTCATAACTTTTTTATTTTCAAATTGTATTGTGATTATGTTAATACATCCTTCACCACATTTAATAAGTATGCCCTCATTCGTAACATTTATTATTTGTCCATCTGCTAAAGCCTTATACATTTCTGTTGAATTTTTATATTCCTCTGCTTCGTAAACTTTCATTTTTTTTTCTTCATATAAACAATATGCAACTGGCCAAGGATTTAAACCTCTTATTAAATTTACAATCTCTGTTGATGATTTTGAAAAGTCAATATGTGCAAACTCTTTCGTAAGCATTGGAGCATATGTGCTTTGACTATCATCTTGTTTCTCTCTAGTTATCTCATTTTTTTCTAACTTTTGAAGAGTATCTTTAATGGCATGTGCACTTAATTCTTTAAGTTCATCGTGAAGTTCACCTGCATTCATGCCATCTCTTATTTGAATTTCATATTTATTTATAATGTCTCCAGTATCAAGTCCTTCATCCATAAACATACTCGTAATTCCAGTTTTTTTATCGCCACTTATAATTGCAAAATTTATTGGAGCTGCTCCTCTATGTCTTGGCAAAAGAGATGCATGAGAGTTTATACATCCAAATTTAGGAAGCTCTATAATCCCTTTTGGTAAAATTTTCCCATATGCAACGACTATAATTACATCTGGATTCAACTCCCTCATTTCATTTAAAAACTCATCATTGTTTTTCAATTTTTGAGGTTGATAAACTTTTATATCGTGCTTTAATGCAACTTCTTTAACTGGGGTTAATTTTATATTGTAACCTCTTCCAGTTGGTTTATCAGGTTGAGTTACGACTCCAACTACATCATAATTCTCAATTAACATTTGAAGTGTTGGAACCGAAAATTCTGGCGTTCCCATAAAAACTATTTTCAAATTACTTTTACCCATTTAAAACACCCACTATTTCTCTAAAACTTTGTCAGTGAATAATATTCCATTTAAATGGTCAACTTCATGACATATAACTCTTGCATATAAATCTTTCGCTATCTCTTCTACAACATTTCCCTCTAAATCCATATATCTAACTCTTAAAACATTTGGTCTTCTAACAACATCTTCAACTCCAGGAACACTCAAACATCCCTCAGGTCCATCTTGCATTTCAGTATCGCTTTGTTCTATTATTTCTGGATTTATCATAACTCTTTTCAAAACATCTATATCTATTACTATAACTCTTTTAAGAACTCCAATTTGCGGTGCAGCAAGCCCAACACCATCTGCATCATACATAGTTTCGAACATATCTTCAACTAAAATTTTTAAATCATCATCAATTTTTTCAACTTTTTTGCTGATTTTTCTTAAAACCTCATCACCATCAACTCTAATTTGTCTTAATGCCATATTTAAAAATTCCTCCTTCTAAAATATCGAATATGGATTTACATCAAAACTCACCTTGTAATCCATTTTAATATCTCCTATAATTTCATAAACAATATTTTTAATTTCACTATAAATGTCAAAATCATAATCTCCCTTAACGATAATTTGCCATCTATAATAATCATTTATTTTTGAGATCATGCACGCTGATGGACCTAAAACTTGATACATACTTCCAAATTTATTTTTAAGCCTTTGATAAATCAACGTTATAATATCATCATAAAACTTCATATTTTTAGATTGAAACAATATATTTAAAATATCCGTAAATGGAGGATATCTTAAAGTTTTTCTAAGTTTAATTTCTTCATTATAAAAAGACTCATAATCATTATTCTTAGAATGTCTAATAACATAACTATCTGGCTCATAAGTTTGAATACAAACTTCCCCAGATTTTCGTCCACGTCCAGCTCTTCCAGAAACCTGATTCAAAAGTTGAAACGTTCTTTCATAAGCTTTAAAATCTGGAATATTCATACTAAGATCTGCAGCAAGAACTCCAACAAGAGTTACATTTTCAAAATCAAATCCCTTTGCAATCATTTGAGTTCCAATTATAATGTCAACTTCTTTATTCTTAATTTTATCATAAATCTCATCATAAGAATTTTTCCTTCTTGTTGTATCAAAATCCATTCTAAGAACTCTAGCATCTGGAAAAACTTTTTTAGCTATAAATTCAACTTTCTCTGTACCAATTCCAAAATATTTTACATAATTACTTCCACATTTCACACAAGTTTCAGAATTTTTCTCAGCGTAACCACAATAATGACATATTAAATATCTGTTTGAACCATGATATGTAAGAGTTATATCACAAAACTTACATTTATATACATATCCGCAAGCTCTGCAAGAAACAAAACTCGAAAATCCTCTCTTATTTAAAAACAAAATCGTTTGTTCACCTTTAGAAAGCCTCTCATGAATTTTTGTATATAAAGCTCTGCTAAATATAGATTTATTCCCCTGTTTAAGCTCATCTTTCATATTAACAACTTCAATACTTGGAAATCCTCTAAAATTAACTCTATTTTTAATTTCAATAAGCCCATATTCTCCACTTTTTGCTTTATAATAAGACTCTATACTAGGAGTTGCTGAACCCAACACAACCTTGATATTAGGTTTTATTTCCGAATATTTTACAGCAACATCTTTAACTATGTACTTAGGATCACTCTCAGATTTATAAGACCCCTCATGCTCTTCATCAATAACAATGCAAGATAAATTTTTAAAAGGTAAAAACAGTGCAGACCTCGTACCAATAGCAACTCTAACTTTACCATTCATAACTTTTTGCCATTCTGTATAGCGTTCATTAATGGTAAGTTTACTATGATATACAGCCACATCGTTATTAAAACGACTTCGCACTCTTTCAATCATTTGTGGAGTTAAAGATATTTCTGGAACTAAAATTATACAATCTCCTCCACGCTCTATAAAATGTTCAAATATTGATAGATAAACTTCCGTTTTTCCACTTCCAGTAACTCCATGAAGTAAAAAAACTTTTTCAGTTCCATTAATAATTTTATTATAAACTGTTTTTTGTTCATAGTTAAGACATTTTTTTTCATAATCATAAACATCTTTACAAACTCCAACAGACAGTTCTTCCATCTTAATTTTCAAAATTCCATATTTAATAAGAGTAGATATAGAACTTTTTGAAAAATTATTAAGTTTACTCAAATCATTTTTATCATATAAATTTGGATTTTCATGAACAAATTTCATTATTGAAATGTATGGCTCTTTCTTAAATTTTTTAGGCACCTCAACATTTGTATCTAAAAATATATAATCCTTTTTCCTAAGAGAAACTCCATCTAAAAATTTACTTGGGATAAATAAACTTATAGCCTCATAGTAAGAGCATAAATATTTTTCCTTAATATATTTAACAAGCTCAACAGATTCCAAACTCAAATAAAATTTATTCTCTACAGATTTTATATCCTTAATTCTATTAAAATATTTTTTATCATCACTTGTAAAATCTTCTTCATCTAAAATTTCAAAAACAAATCCAAACAATAATTTATTTTGTTTTCCAAAAGAAACCTTAACAACACTACCAACAAAAACACTTTCCAAAAATTCTTCAGGAATTGAATATGTAAAAAATTTATCTAACTTATCACTCAACGATTGAATAATTATTTTTGCATACTTCTTCATTGGATCAATCACCTTTATCTTTAATTAGATAAATAAAATACTTAGGCAAATATTTCACCTAAGTACCACTATAAAAGCTAATTAAATTATCTACTCAACATCAATCATTTTATATTGAACTTTATCTTCATAAATTTCTCTTACTGCCTGAGTAAGATAATTTATATGCTTATCTTTTTTTACATCCTTATCTTTATCAATGTTATTTCTTGCAACTCTTGCTGAAAGTATAACAAGGGAAAATTTGTTGTTAACTTTCTTTAACAACTCACTTATAGATGGTTCTACAATAGAATCTTTCATCTAAATTTCCTCCTTAAAATTAAAAACTATATTCTTCAAGAAATTTATCTAAATTTATTCTACTTATTCTGTTCATTTCTGTATTAATTATGTTATGTATTTTTTCAACAGCTTTATCTATATCATCATTAATAACAGCATAATCGTAGCTATTCATATATTTAAGTTCTTCACTTACAGATGAAAATCTCAAATTAAATGATGATTCTGTTTCGCTTCCTCTTTTCAAAATTCTATTTTTAAGCTCATTAATAGAAGGTGGTAGCAAAAATATATAGATTGCATTTTTATATACTTTTTGCACTTGAAGCGTGCCTTGTATATCAATTTCAAGAATAATATTTTTACCATTATGTATTTCATTTTCAACACTTTGTTTTAAAGTTCCATAATAATTTCCATAAACTTGTGCATACTCTAAAAATTCATTATTAGATAACTTTTCTTCAAAACTTTTCTTGTCTAAAAAATGATAATTAACTCCATCAACTTCTCCCTCTCTTGGAGATCTAGTTGTAGCAGAAATCGAAACATTATAATCGTATCTTTTCATGAGTTCTTTGCAAATAGTACCCTTACCCACACCAGATGGACCAGAAATTACAATCAATAAACCTTCATTATATATATCACTCATAATTACTATTCTTCCTCTTCTATAAATTGTTCCTTAAGATTATGACCTTTTGAATCTAATCTGTGTGCCACCGTATCTGGTTGAACTGCAGAAAGTATAACATGATCACTATCTGTAACTATAACAGCACGAGTTCTCCTTCCATAAGTAGCATCTATTAGCATACCCCTACTCCTTGCTTCAGTAACAATACGTTTAATTGGTGCAGATTCTGGACTAACTATCGCAATAAGTCTATTAGCCGATACTATGTTTCCAAAACCTATATTAATAAATTTTATACTCATTTACAAATCATCTTCCTTCTAAACTAGCTTAAAATAAAACTAAAATTAATTCTATGTACATATCAAATTTAATAGATAATATTATATAAGTAAAAATATTGAAATTCAATAAAAATATATAAAAATTGGACTATTTTCTCTCAAAAACTTTTGTTTGAAAATAATCCAAATATATTTAAAATATTAATTTCCTTTTTTATTTATATATCTCTCTAAATCATTTAACATATTAATGCTTCTATTTGCAGAATTTATGATTTCAATTAATCCCATTCCCTCTTTTAATAACTTATTAGCTTTCCTTGCAATTTTACTATAATCATTTTTTCTAACTTCTTCCATCATAAAATCCCCCTTAAATTGCTACGAATATAGTTTGTACACTTTTATTTGTTAATATTCTTTTTGAAAATATAATAAAATATATACTTATTGATAACTTTATTCAAATTTCTGAAATTATCTTAAAATAAAAATATCTCCCGTTTAAAATAATTTTTATCATAAACGAGAGTATCTTTAAAATTATAAATTAATCTCTTTCCTCAATTTCTTTAATCATATTTAATCTATCAATATGACGCCCACCATCAAATTCAGTTGTCAAAAAATTTCTAACAACTTCTGTCGCAACACCATATCCAATAACTCTTGACCCCAATACAAGTACATTAGCGTCATTATGTTGTCTTGATAATTTTGCAGTAAATAAATCGTTACAAAGAGCCGCTCTTATTCCCTTAAATTTATTAGCTGCAATACTCATACCAAGTCCTGTTCCACATATAAGAATACCTAAAGAATTTCTATTGTCATTTAAAACATTTTCACAAACTTTTTGAGCAAAATCAGGATAATCAACAGAATCATCAGAATATGTACCACAATCAAAAACCTCATATTCAGGAAAAGATTCCATTATAAAAGAAACTAAATTAAATTTAAGTTCATATCCGGCATGATCAGATCCAATATATATTTTCATAAAAATACCTCTCTATTCTTGCTAACAGATTATTATCTTTAACCAAATTCTATAATATTTTATAATATATCTGAGTGAGTTTGGGCAATATTACCTCCAACACTTAATACATCAAAAAAATCTTTAACGTGCAAATTATTTTCATTACAAAATAAGAAAATCGAATCCAACTTTATATATCTTTGAACTTTAACTCCATTTAATTCTAATTTCTGCTTTATAAAATTAGCTGAGTTTGAAATATCTATTATTTTAAAATCTTCTGCAAATTCCTTTTTATTGAAGTCAAAGAAATCTTTAGGACTTACCTTTAAACTCTTACATATCTTCAAAAATCCATGTAATGTTGGAAATGTATTAGGATCAACAAATATATTTCCTCCAACAATTTTCCCCTTAATTTCTTCAAGTTCATAAATTCTATTATTAAAATCATCTATACTTATTTCATTCTTAATTTGATTTCCTATAATTTCATACTTTTCATTTGTTAAAAAAAATTCATCTGATGTAATTTCTAATACTTCTAAATAACCATAAAACTTATCTAACGATATACAACTTTTACAACTTTCAAATTGATATATTGTCGTAAGTTTAATTTCTTTTCTAAAATTATCAATAATATGTTTAACACTAAAATTTTTACTTAATCTAACTT
>JAGHEJ010000098.1 GCA_017889345.1 Clostridiales bacterium
ATTTCTCCAAATCCATCAATGGTAACAGAGGACACTTCATTTTCTTCATAAGGGTTAATTTCCTTTGGAATTACTGGAAGTCTAAAATTATCAATCCATATTTCATACAACATTTAACTTCATCACCTTAAGTTTCTCTATAATTACTTTTGCTACCATTTCAGCCAAAGAATTTATATCACTATTACTTCCATTACCTGAATAATTAACAGTAACATTTACATTCATAGTACTAGTATTTGTGTTTGTATTTATTGAACTTTTACTATTATTGTTATTTACTGATTTATTGTTTATGGATTTAAAAATTCTTCCCTCTGGTTGCCTAGCATTAAAACTATTTTGTAAAAATCCACTACTATAAACTTTATTTTCTTCAGCTGTTAAAACTCTTTCTCCTTTGTGTAGTTCTGCTACAAATCCATCATAAGGAACAAAAGAAAGTCCCGTTTTGTATGAACCATCAATTAAAGGTGTATTATATCCTTTAGCAGAAAGGGGACTATCTTTAGAAACTTGTAAAGCACCACCACTTTCTTTAAAATTATCTAACTTTTGTTGTTTAGATTTTTCACTCCACTCAACATGTCCAATAGTTTTAATATTTATAAATGGAATAGCATTAATTTTATCTATTATCCAGTTAATACCGTCAATAACTTTATTTGTTGCCCATTCTACACTCTCAACTATACCTTGCCATATATTATGTATTCCTTCTCTAAACGCTTCATTTGTTTTCCACAAGTGCATTATACCTAATATAATTCCTGCTATAGCTCCAATTATTAATACAATAGGGTTAGAAGATAAAAATGTAAATGCTTTACCAAGTAATCCTACTCCTTGAGTTGCATTAATTAAAGAACTCTTTAAAAATGACATACCACCTGCAATTGTTGAAACAGATGTTATAAGTCCTCCTATAGTTGTTATTAATGGTGGTATAATAACCGCCATAAGTCCAAACATAACAATATTTCTTTGCGTTTCTGGAGATAAATTGGCGAATTTATCTAACATATTAGATGCAAATTCTATAACCTGAGAAAAAGCAGGTAACAAATGTTCTGAAATTTTAATTCCTAAATGCTCAAGCTTAGATTTAAAACCCGCTATTCCTCCTGCTGTGTTATCTTGCATAGTTTTGGCCATAGTTTCAAGAGCTCCATTAGAATTTCTAATATCATTTGTAAGCCCTTGATATTCTTCATCAAGTCCACTCATAATAGCTTCCATAGTTTTCCCATGTTCTTTGCCTGCTATCATTGATAAATATGTAACTCTTTGTTCTTGATTCATTCCTTTTAATGCATCTTTTAATTTATAGAAAGTTTTTTCAAGCCCAATAAAGTTTCCACTGGAATCAAAAGCTGAAAATCCAAGTTCATCTAGAGCTTTTTGTGCTTGACCTGTTGGAGAAGTTAAATTTGTAAGTATTGCAGAAAGTCCTCTTCCTGCTTCAGCTCCTTTAATTCCACGATTAGCCATAACTCCAAGAATTCCAGAAAGCTCAGATATATCTCCACCTAAACTTTTAGATTTTCCACCTGCAACAATAAAAGCTTCCATCATCTGAAGAA
>JAGHEJ010000025.1 GCA_017889345.1 Clostridiales bacterium
ACAGGATACAGTAAAGAAGAATTGGAAAAAATTATTGATGGTGAAACAACTTATAGAGATTTTTTTGAAAATGCTCCAAGTCCAAATGAAAATAGAAAATTGATAAAAGGATCAATTTGTGGCATTAAAGTTGAGGAAATAAAAGAACCTATTATGCAAGAAATAAGATATCTTGATAAGTTAATTGATGAACTTGCAAAAGGAAAAGCTATGGATAAAATTTTGAGAAAATAAATTTAAAGAGATGCGATTGCATCTCTTTTTTATTGTAATTCAAATGCGTTTGCGTGAAGAGAATAGTAAGTACCCTTTTTTTCGATTAATTGTTCATGTGAACCTCGTTCAATTATTTTTCCGTGGTCAAGTACTATAATTGTATCTGCATTTTGTATTGTAGAAAGACGATGTGCAATAATAAATACTGTTCGTCCTTTCATGAGTTTATTCATACCATCTTGAACCAAAACTTCAGTACGTGTATCAATAGAAGAAGTTGCTTCATCTAAAATCATAACAGGTGGATTAGCTACAGCAGTTCTCGCAATTGAAATTAATTGAAGTTGTCCATGAGAAAGTGTACTATTATCACTTTTTAAAATGGTATTATATCCTTGTGGTAGCATACGAATAAAATTATCAGCATTGACAAGTTTTGCAGCAGAAATACATTCTTCATCTGTAGCATTCGGATTTCCATAACGAATATTTTCCATAATAGTTCCTGTAAATACGTGTACATCTTGTAATACAATACCGAGAGAACGACGTAAATCTGTTTTTTTGATTTTGTTTATGTTAATGCCATCATAGAGAATTGTTCCATCATTTATATCATAAAAATGGTTAATTAAATTGGTAATTGTTGTTTTACCAGCCCCGGTTGCACCAACAAATGCTATTTTACTACATGGTTATGCCTGTAAAGTAATATCATGTAAAATACTTTTTTCAGGAGTATAAGAGAAATTTACATGGTCAAATACAATATTTCCTTGTAATTTTGTATAAGTTGGTGTTCCATCACTATTAACATTTTTCCAAGCCCAAATGCTAGTATTTTGTTCACATTCTTTAAGTTTTCCATTTTCTTCAATCACATTTACCAGTGTTATATATCCATCATCTGTTTCACATTCTTCACTCATAAAATTAAATATACGAGATGAACCAGTAAGAGCTATAATGATAGAATTGAATTGATTTGAAATTTGTGAAATTGGGTTTATAAAGTTACGAGATAAGGTCAAAAATGATGCGATCATTCCAAGTGTCATTGCATTAGTTCCAAACAATCCTATATTTGTAATACCTTTAATTGATATATAAGCTCCAAGAATTGCGATAATTATATATTGTATATATCCAAGTACATTTACTATTGGTGTCATAGAGTTTCCATATCCATTAGCTTTACTAGAATTTTTTTCCCAAACTTGATTGTATTTTTGAAAATTTTCTTTCGCTCTATCTTCACGACAAAATATTTTTATTACTTTCTGTCCGTTTATCATTTCTTCTATATAAGAATCTAAATCAGCTAATGTTGTTTGTTGTTCCATAAAGTATATATTACTTTTCTTTGATACCATTTTTATAATTTTTAAGATAAAAAACAGTGTAATACAAACAACAATTGTTAGCCATACGCTGATGTAAATCATGCAGAAAAATATAGCTATAATTGAAAATATAGAAGATATAAGTTGTGGTATTGCTTGTGAAATCATTTGACGCAATGTATCAATATCATTTGTGTATAAACTCATGATATCACCATTTGTATTTGTGTCAAAATAACGAATAGAAAGATTTTGCATTTTAGAGAACATATTATCTCGGATATTTTTTAAAGTTTTTTGTGCAATAGTAACCATTTGACGGTTATATATCCATGTAGATATTGTACCTAACAAATAAATAATACCAATTATAATAAGTGCATTAATAAGGTCTGTATATATTGGATTTTCTATTCCAATTAGTGGAACAATATAATTGTCAATTAATGTTTGCAAAAACATCGCGGAAGTTGTACTTGCAACAACACTTAAAACAATACATAGTGTTACAAGAATTAACGTTCCTCTGTAGGGTTTTAAATATAAAAGTAATTGTTTTAATGAATTAGTATCAAGTTTTACTTTTTGGTTCATATCCATGTTCTCCTTTCTTTTGAGATTCAAAAATTTCAGAATAAATATTACATTTTTCTAGTAACTGTTCATGTTTTCCTATTGAAACAATTTTTCCATCATCCATTACAAAAATTTGGTCAGCATGTTGTATTGAACTAATTCTATGTGCAATAATGATTTTAGTTGTGTTAGGAATATATTCTCTAAATGATTTTTGAACTAAAGCATCAGTTTTAGTATCTAAAGCACTAGTAGAATCATCTAGAATTAATACTTTTGGTTTTTTTAGTAATGCACGAGCAATACATAGTCTTTGTTTCTGTCCACCAGATACATTCGTACCATCTTGTTCTATATATGTGTTGTATCCTTCTGGCATATTTTTAATAAACTCATCTGCTTTAGCTAAACGGCACGCTTCTTCAATTTCTTCCATAGTCGCATTTTCATTTCCAAAAATGAGATTTTCTTTAATTGTTCCTGAAAAAAGTTGATTTTTTTGTAGTACCATTGCAACAGAATTTCTTAGTGTATTTAAATCGTATTTTCGTACATCAATTCCCCCTAGAACAACGGAACCGTTATTTACGTCATACAATCTTGGAATTAGTTGAACAAGTGATGATTTTGATGATCCAGTTCCACCAATGATACCGATAATTTGACCAGATGATATGTGTAAATTAATATTATCTAGTATTTTTTTATTGGAGTTTGAATCATAAACAAAACTTACATTTTGAAATTCAATATCACCATCTTTAACTTCATAAATTGGATCTTGAGGATTTGTAATGTCAGGTTTTTCTTTTAATATTTCAGCAATTCTTTGTGAAGAAGAACTTGCGATTGTAATCATAGCAAATATCATTGATAGCATCATTAAACTTGATAAAATTTGTATAGCATAAGTAATTAATGCAGTCATATTTCCTGTAGTAAGTCCAAATACAGAATTATTACCACTAGCGATAATAGCTTTGGCGCTAATCCATGAAATTAAAATCATACATATATACATACAACCTTGCATGAGAGGAGAATTAAACGCAAGTAAACGTTCGGCTTTAGCAAAATTTTCGTAAATGTATTTTGATATTTTTTTGAATTTATTGGTTTCATGATTTTCCTGATTAAATGATTTTACAATAAGAATTCCTTTTAAGTTTTCTTGTACAACATTGTTAAGATTATCATAATCACGAAAAACTTTTTGAAAAATAGGATGAACTTTTAAAATAATAATAATGAGAAGTGTAGTAAGAATTGGTATAATAATTAAAAAAATTAATGAAATTTTACTATTGATACGAAATGATACAATTATTGAAAAAATTATCATTATTGGTACACGAATCGCTATTCGAATTAACATTTGATAGGCATTTTGTACATTTGTAACATCAGTTGTTAAACGTGTAATAATAGATGCTGTATAAAATTTATCAATATTGGAGAAAGAAAATGTTTGAACATTATCATACATATCTTGGCGTAAATTTGCAGCAAAACCAGTCGATGCTTTTGCACCTATATGTGCTGATAACATTCCAATAATTAAATCTAATAACGCAATTATAAGTAGAATGGTTCCATATTTAAGAACATCATTTATGTTTTTATTGTTAATTCCAAAATCTATTAAATCTGCCATACATAAAGGTATTATTATTTCAAAAATTACACCTATAACAGACAAAAATATTGTTATCAATGAAGTTTTTTTATGTTCTTTTAGACTTTTCATCAATATTTTTAACATAATTTTATCAGCTCCTTTACTTAGTGTAGCATGCTACTATTTTGGTAAAAAATTTTGCTGGATATTTTAGGCCAGCTTTAATCTAAATTTTTACAAATAATTTTTAATGTTTCTTCAAGTGTTTTAATTTGTTCTTGTGTTAGTGTATGAAGCATTTTTTCATCTTGCAAATGAATAAGATTTTTAATTTCTTTCACAACTGAAATTGATTTATCAGTAAGTTTAACAATTTTATTACGTCTATCTGAAGGATCAAGCCATGTTATTAAGAAACCGTTATTTTCCATACGAGAAACTACACCGACTATTGTTGGATGTGATACCTGTAGGAATTCTTCAATTTCTTTTTGTGTTGCTTCCCCGCCGTTGTTATTTAAAAATGTAAGAACACGAGTTTGTGTAATAGTTAAACCATGTTTTTTAAGATCTGCATCTGCTTTTATTTTTATTTTATCAGTGATAACTTTGAATAAATACCCTATTCCATGTTCCAATAATTTCATCTCCTTTTAATATGTAGCATACTACATATTGTATTTAAAATATTTTATTTTGTCAATTAATCTGAAGTATTAATTTTGAAAATAAAGATAGATATTTTTGTTTAATATTAAGATTTGCAAGTTTTAGGAAAACAATATTTTTACGAGAAATTTCAAAATTTATTGGATTTACAACAATAAGTATTTTTAATGTATTTATTAAGAATAGAAAACTTGGTCGAATTTTTAGGAATAGATAAAATAATGTATGCAAATCTTTGAAAACAGATTGCAAGTTATTACTATACAACTATGCTGAATGAATTATAATCTTTAAAAATATGTCCTGTTAATATATAAAAGTTTTATTATGCTATTTAAGTATAAGGGTGTTTATGTAGTCTAAAAATCAATGTTACAGGATTTTAAAATTATGAATTATATTTTAAAGAAAACTAAGATATACAATCATATCAAAATAAGATTTTGATTAAATATCTTAGTTTTATTTATTTTTTATAAAAAAGGAGTTTAAAATAAACTAGATAGATTTTGAAAAATTTTTATTTCGGAATCAGGTAGTATATGAGTATATGTTTGTAATGTAAATGCAACATTTGTATGACCTAATCTTTTAGATAACATTTTATAATTTACGTTTTTATTTAATAAAAGTGTAGCGTGTATATGTCTTAAGTCATGAAATCTAATATGTTTTAAGTTATTATCATTTAAGAATTTACAAAATGATAGTGAAAGAGTATTAGGTTTAATAGGAATAGTACTATTTTCAGGATTTGGAAAAACATATTTTGAAGTTCTATTTTTATATCGTTTTTTTAATAAATTTACACTACCTTCTAATAAAGCTATTTCTCTAAATCCAGATTTAGTTTTTGGATCAGAAAATCCTATAAAATCTCCAGAGC
>JAGHEJ010000026.1 GCA_017889345.1 Clostridiales bacterium
AAGACTCTACAATTGTTTTTGTTCCATTTTCTAATAATTTTATATCTCCAATAATATTTCTAAATCCAAGTATTAATCCTCCAACAATTATTGCTGGTATTAATGGAGAAAAAATTTCTGCTAAATGAGCCATTGCTTTTTGCAAAACATTCATTTTATTTTGGGATACTTTCTTTACCTGTTCTTTATTAACACCTTCAATTCCTGAATACGATATAAAGTCATTGTAAAACTCTATAACATCATTTCCTATTATAATTTGAAATTGACCTGCTTGAGTAAAAGTTCCTTTTACAACTTTTAAGGATTCAATTTTTTCCACATTTGCCTTTAAGTCATCGTTTAAAACAAATCTCATACGTGTAACACAATGTGAAACAGCTTGTATATTTTCTTTCCCGCCAATATATTCTAATAATAATTTAGCTTCATCAACATACTTTCCCATACTACCTCCTTAAACTCCATTTATAATTTTTATACTTGTACGTACATCATTTGCAATAAATTCATTCTAACATGTACGTACAAAACTTGTCAACTAACATAAATTTTATTGCAAAAATAAAGAGAATATCTAAAAGATATTCTCTTTAAAAAACTACTTAGCTGAAAGAGCAGACATAGTTATATAGTTATATGGTTGGTTAAAGTGTGGTAAGAAAAATAAATCAAGAAGCTTTAATTTATCAATTGTAACTTTCTCTTGAATAGCTAGTGAGAACATATGTATTCCCATAGATATATCTTGTCTTGATGCCATTTGAGCTCCTAAAATTCTTCTGCTACCTTTTTCATAAACAATTCTTAACTTAACATCATTATTATTATGTTTCATAAATGCTGGTTTTTGAGTATCTTCAAACTCAGTATACTCAACTTCATATCCAAATTGTTTAGCAGAGTTAACAGTTAAACCAGTTGAAACCATGTTTAATCCATATATAGAAATACCATTTGATCCTTGAACCCCAATTGATTCAATTTCAGTTCCACAAGCGTTATAAGCTGCAACAATACCACTTCTAACTGCGTTAGTTGCAAGAGCTATATAATTTGTTTCTTGTCTTGCATTATCATATATAGTTGCACAGTCACCAATTGCATAAACATCTTTTACGCTAGTTTCACCTTTTAGATTTACTTTGTAAGCTCCATTTCCAATTGTTTCTAACTTATCTTTTCCAAGGAAAGTATTTGGAATAAATCCAATAGCTAATACAACCATATCAGCATCTATTTCTCCCTTGTCAGTTACAACCTTCTCAACTTTTCCATTTCCTTTAAGCTCAACAACTTTTTCACCGAATCTAGTATTAATATTGTGATCTCTTAAATTTTTCTCCATCATTTCTGTAAATGGTCTATCATAATATCTCTCTAAGCAAGTTGAAGCTAAATCTAAAAGAGTAACATTTTTTCCATGTCTTTCAAATGCTTCTGCAAGCTCAACTCCAATGTATCCTGCTCCAATAACAGTTACATTTTTAATGTTAGGGTTATTTAATCTCTCAATTGTTTGAGCTGCATCTTGATATAATTTTACAAATTGTACGTTATCTAAATCTTTTCCTGGTATATTTGGAGATATTGGAAGAGATCCTGTAGCTAAAATTAATTTATCATAGCTTTCTTTAACTTCATTACCATTTTTATCTCTACCAATAATAACTTTATTGTCAAAATCTATATTTTCAATTTCTGTTTCCATGTGCACAGTTGCACCTTTTGCTTCCATTTTCTCTTTTGATGAATAGAATAATCCTTCTGGACCATCAATTACATTTCCAATCCATAAAGCCATTCCACATCCTAAGAAGCTTATGTTTGAGTTTCTATCAAATACAACAACTTCTTTATCCTTATAATTATCTAGAACCGTATTAATTGCAGCAGTTCCTGCGTGATTAGCACCAACAAAAACAATTTTACTCAAAATTCTATCCTCCTAAAAATATAAATTAATTTTAATATGTCAATATCTATAATAATAGAAAATTTAAAATTAAACAATTTTATTTTACGATATTATTTTTACAAAAAATCTACTTTATATTTATATTTTTAGTTTTTTATTTTTCTATTGAATTTTCCTTGAGAATAGTAATTAATTTTATAGAATTTCCCGTTAATATTTCTAAAAATTCCTCGTCTAATATAATTTTCCAATCCTTGTCTTTTATAAGATCTATTTCTAGCTCTTTTTCCTCAAGCTTTAGTTTTTTAATATGAGTAATTAAAATGTTATCAATATTTTCCTTGTTATATAAATTATCAAGATTTTCAAAGTCAAGGGCTCGCGTTAAAAATTCATCCAAAGCACTTTGATATCCATCCATTAAATTATAATAATTAAATTTCACTCTAATCTTTGAATTATTTCCTTCTTCAACTGTTTCCACAACGTTATATGTAAATTCAAAAATCTTATTTGAAATTTCCTCACTTAAATTTGTTATATCATTTTGAATATAACTTCCTAAAAGATTTTTATTTTCACTCTCAGCTACATATTTAAAACTCTCTTCAAACTTTCTATCTTTAAAATTCTTTATAAATTTTTCAAAAGCCTTTGTACTCCCATCCTCTCCAAAGGAAACAAAACCTAAAATTAACCCTACTATAACAACTAATGTTATACCAATAAAAGTAATCCTCTTCTTTAAAAATTCACTTTTTTCCAAATTAAAAACACCTTCTTTAAATTAATATTAATTAAATTATATACCACTTATAAAAAATATTTTCTACCTATTAAATTATTAACAGGTAGAAAATTTTTATAAATTATTTACAAGCTTTTTCATATTCATTTACAAGCTTTTTCATATTCATTTACAAGCTTATTCCAAGTGTGATGATCAACCTTTTTACTTTTTGGTAAATGGAAATACTCTTGAAATTCATTAATGTATTTTAAAGTTTTTTCTCCAAATTTTCCATCTTCAACCAAATTACTTAAACTTGAAAATATTTTTGAAGTGGAATTTTTAATTTCATTTATATATTTTTGTATTAAGGTTACATATCCACAAATCGTTCCATAGTTAATATCAAAGTTTGGATACTTCATTGAAAACTCCTTTTTAAATGGAGTAATTAATTTTTCTACTTCTCTAGGTTTCTTATTATCATCCTCCATTTTTCCATTTTTAAGTGAATTTCTTAAGTCTTCTAACTCATTTGCTGCCTTTTTAATTGACATGAGTTTTCTTAAATTTTCTCCATCAAATACTCCTGTTACAGGCAATCCAAACTTTTCC
>JAGHEJ010000027.1 GCA_017889345.1 Clostridiales bacterium
CTTCTTGCCATAAAAATTCTGTTGTTCTTAAAAATGGTCTAGTAGATTTCTCCCACCTAACAACAGAACACCATTGATTATAAAGTTTTGGTAAGTCTTTATAAGATTCAATTATGTTTGAGTAATGCTCACAAAATAATGTTTCAGAAGTTGGTCTTACGCAAAGTCTTTCTGTTAGCTCATCGTTTCCTCCATGAGTAATCCATGCAACTTCAGGAGCAAAACCTTCAACGTGATCACTTTCTTTTTTAAGTAAAGATTCAGGGATAAACATAGGCATATACACATTTTCATGATCTGTTTCTTTAAACTTAGCGTCCAAATAATTTTGAATGTTTTCCCAAATTTTAAATCCGTAGGGACGTATAACCATACATCCTTTTGTACTTGAATACTCAACAAGTTCAGCTTTTTTAATTATATCTGTATACCATTTTGCAAAATCATCATTCATTGAAGTGATTTCTCTAACAAGTTTTTTATCGTTTTTCATTATTAAAACCCCTAGAAAGTAATTAATATTCTTTTTTTTGTAATAAATAAATTATATCATTAATATATATTTTTTTAAATAATTAATATTTGTAAAGAAATTGTATTTGTTGAGGTTTTATGAGTGAAGTTGAAATAATAATGGGAATTAAACGAAGTGGGAAGAGCTTATTTTTAAATTCGTATTTAGAAATGACAAATTTAAAAAATGAACGAATGTTAATTATAATGATTGATGATGGAAATACAAAATTAAGAGATGATTTTAAAGATGTGTACATAAAAGTAAAGAAATTTAATTCTATTTTCGAAATAAATGAGAATAAACTCATGTATCTTATAAATATTTATAATCCCCATAGAATTTTAGTAGAAGGAAATTACGTATCGTCAAAATATATTTATCAATTATTTTTAGAGGGAAAACTTAAAAAATATTTAATAATATCTTCTATTATAGAAATAATAAACTCAAGGGATTTATATAAAGTTACTAAAAATAAATT
Source organism: Clostridiales bacterium (assembly GCA_017889345.1). Taxonomy (GTDB): domain Bacteria; phylum Bacillota; class Clostridia; order Clostridiales; family Clostridiaceae; genus Dwaynesavagella. The sequence goes on from JAGHEJ010000027.1 coordinate 999, forward strand.
AAATAAGATTGAGAGTAATATTATCATTATAAATAATTTTGATAAGAATCAAGTTTTATATGAACATATTGAAAGTATAAAATTTAGAAATAAAACCTCTTTTGTTTTTTGTATAGAAGATTTCAAAGAAATATATGAAAAATTTAAAAACTATCAAATTATAAAGAGCGATATACATCGGAAAATTTTTAAATATTTAAAAGAACACATATAGTATATATTTGACAAAAGCATAAAAATTTAATAGAATCTTCTAAGTAGTATTTTATATTCGCTCTCATAGTTCAATGGATAGAATAACTCCCTCCTAAGGAGTAGATACAGGTTCGATTCCTGTTGAGAGTACCAAAAAGATAGTGTCATGATTTATGTGGCACTATTTTTTTACACTTATAAAATTATTTTAGTATGAAGAGGTTTGTATTCTAAAAATTAAAATATTATAATAGAAAATATGAATAAAACATTTATATTAAGATTATTTTTGGGAGTGGTTATTTTTTGGAATCAAATGGTTGGCTTGTAGTATTCTTAGCTTTGCTAATTTTACTGTCGGCATTATTTTCAGCTGCAGAGACAGCACTTATGTCTTTGAACAAAATTAAAATTAAACAACTTATAGAAGATGAGGTTAAAGGAGCAAAAGAAATTGAGGAGCTTGTGGAAAATCCTAGCGAAATTTTAAGCACTATACTAATTTGCAATAACATTGTAAATATTTTAGCTTCATCAATTTCAACTGTTATATTTATAAATTTGCTTGCAAATTTTGGAACGGGAGTTGCAACATCAGTTTCAACACTTGTTTTAACTGTTGTTATTTTAATATTTGGAGAGATTACACCAAAGACTATTGCAGTTCTTAAGGCTGAGAAGTTAGCGTTTATTTTATATAGACCATTAAAAATTGTTCTTTTGTTATTGAAGCCTCTTGTTTTTATATTTTCAAAAATATCATCCATTATAATGAAATTATTTGGAATTAAAGATCAGGGAGTTAATGCAAACATAACAGAGGAAGAAATTAAATCAATTGTTAGTTTTAGTCAAGAAAATGGAATTTTGGAAATAGAGGATAAGAACCTTATATATAATGTTTTTGAGTTTGGAGATCGTAAAGTTAAAGATGTTATGATTCCAAGAGTTGATATGATAACATTGTCTCAAAATTCTACCTATGATGAAATTGTTTCTCTTTTTAAAACTGAAAGATTTTCAAGAGTACCTGTTTATAAAGATAATATAGATAATATTATTGGGGTTATAAATATAAAAGATTTGTTTTTCATAGATAAAGAAGATGGTTTTACAATTGAAAAATATATAAGAGAAATTTATTCAACTCATGAACATAAAAAAATTAGAGATTTATTTAACGAAATGAAGAAATATAGAAATCATATGTCCATTGTAAGAGATGAATATGGTGGAACTATTGGACTTGTAACTATTGAGGATTTAATTGAAGAAATTGTTGGGGATATAGAAGATGAATACGATGAGGTTGTTGATAAAGAAATACAAGTTATAAATGATAATGAATACTTGATAGTTGGAACTTTAAAAATAGATGTATTAAACGATATGCTCAATATAAATATAGAATCGGAATTTGAAACTATTGGTGGATATATAATTGAGAAAATGGGAAGACTTCCTCAAAATGGGGAAATTTTAGAATTTGAAAATGTTAAGTTCAAGATTGAAAATATTGGGAAAAATAGAATTAAAAGATTAAGAGTATATGTTGGGAGCAATTTAGAGTAAGGTGATGATTTATTCATTACCTTTTCTTAGTTTTTTGGTGAATCTATTTATTAAGTATTGGCATAAAGGATCATTTAACCAAAATACATTTAATTTTAAATTTGGTTTATGATAGTTTGTTGAGAAAAATCCATTAAAAGGATTAGGGGTTCCAATATAAAGATTTTTAATTCTACTTTCAAAAATTGCTCCTGCGCACATTAAACATGGTTCAAGAGTTACATACATAGAAGAATTATTAAGTCTCCAAGAATTTAAATTTAAACAAGAATTATTTATAGAAATTATTTCAGCGTGTTTTGTTGAAATATTTGAGGTTTCTTTTAAATTATACCCTTCTCCTATAATTTTAGAGTCTTTTACAATTACGCACCCAACAGGAATTTCATTTAAAAAATAGGATTTAAGAGCATTTTTAATAGCTTCTTTCATAAAAATAGTATCCATAAAATTCCTCCATTTTTTCTTAATAATATACCATAATTTTACTAAATGTTTAATGTTTACATATTGCAAATATTTTTTGTGTAATATATAATTTGTTTATATGGAAAGATGCTCGAGTGGTTTAAGAGGCATGCCTGGAACGCATGTATAGGAGAAATTCTATCGGGGGTTCGAATCCCTCTCTTTCCGCCAATTGTTGTGCTAGATGGGGAACTAGCGGTGCCCTGTATCTGCAATCCGCTACAGCAGAGTCGAATGCTCCCTTAGGTTATCTTTTTAAAAGTCTGAGTTAAATTGGATTCGTTGAGAATTAAGCTCTATGCATTAGAAGCCTACAAACCCCGCCAGGATCGGAAGATAGCAACGGTAAGTAGTATCTTTTAAGTGATGTGGAATAACTTAATTTGAGTTGAAGATTTATCTATCGTTTTGGAGGGATTTATCGACGGGAGATGCACAACTTTAAACTTAAATAACATTGAATTAATAAGCATTCTATGATTTTGTAGAATGCTTTTTGTAATAGAGGGAGAATTATGGTTAATGATTCTTTATACACAAAATATAGACCTAAGAAATTTGAAGATGTTTATGGGCAAAAATATATACAAGAAATTTTAAAGAACCAAATTAAGCTTAAGAAATTTACTCATGCTTATTTATTTTCAGGAACTAGAGGAACTGGAAAAACAACTTGTGCAAGGATTTTTTCAAAGGCAATAAATTGTATTCACAATGAAGATGGGAATCCTTGTTATAATTGCAAAGCTTGTAATGAAAAAAATATAAACTCATTAAATGTAATTGAACTTGATGCGGCATCAAATAATAGTGTTGATCAAATTAGGAATTTAATAGAGGAGCTTAGATATTCAAATTTTTCAGGAGGATATAAAATTTATATATTAGACGAAGTACATATGTTATCTATTAATGCTTTTAATGCACTTCTTAAAACTTTAGAAGAGCCACCTTCAAATGTAATTTTCATACTTTCAACAACTGAAATAAGAAAAATTCCCCAAACTATTATTTCAAGATGTCAAAGATTTGGATTTAAAAATATTGAGATAAAGGATATAATAAAGCGTCTTAAATATATTTGTGAAAATGAAAATATTTTAATAGATGAAGAATCTTTAGAAATTATAGCTTATATGGGAAATGGATCTATGAGAGATTCAATTAGTATATTAGAGAGGGTTTTACTTTACGGTGAAAATATTACATCAAATGATGTAAGGAAAATTTTAGGGATAACTTCAAGAGAATTTATATTTGAACTTTTAAACTCTATTTTTAAAAAGGATTTAAATACATCTTTGAAGATAATCTATAAACTTTTTGAAGAAGATGTAGAAATTAAACTTTTCATAGAAGATTTAAGAAATATTTTAAGAGATATTATATTTTTAAAATTAAACTCAGGAAACAAAGAGCTTTTAAATGAGAAAAATGAAAAGAATATTGAGTATATGGAAAAACTTTCAAACTTAACAAGTATTTCTGATTTATCCTTTTTACTAGATAAAATAAATGAAATATTAAATAAAAATTTGTTAACAGAAATTGAGTATAGAATATATTTAGAACTTCTCTTAATAAAACATTTAAATACAACTCAAAAAGATTATACAGAGAATAAAAGTTTTATAGAAATCAAAGGAGAAACCATAAAACTTAATGAAGAAAATAAAAGTGAAAGTTTATTTAATGAAAATTCCTGGGAAGAATTTTTAAATTATTTAAAGAAGAACACTTATATGGTTTTATATTCTCTTCTTCAACATGGAAATGCAGAGAGGTTTTATGATAATAGGATATTTTTTAAATGTAATACTCAGGGAATATTAAATAGACTTAAAAGTGAAAACACCATAAAACAAATTGAAGATGCTCTAAAGAAATTTTTCAGTACTCCAATTATTTTTGAAGTTTTTTCCAATGAAGAAATAAAGGAATCGAATATGGAAGATAAGATGAGAAGATTTTTCGGAGATGATGTAGAAATTGAAAATAAATAATTGTTTAATTTAAAAATATTATATATAATCTTACTTAACTAAACAATAAAAGGAGAATTGGTGCATATGAAAGGTTTTCCAGGAGGATTTGGTGGCGGAAATATGAATAATCTTCTAAAACAAGCTCAAAAACTTCAAAAAGATATTGAAGATGCTAAAAAGAATTTAGAAGAGAAAGAGTTTGAAGTAACTTCAGGTGGTGGAGTTATTCAGGTTAAAATGAATGGTAAAAAAGAAATTCTTGATTTAAAATTAAAACCAGAAGTTGTAGATCCAGATGATATAGAAATGCTACAAGATTTAATTATAAGTTGCATTAATGAAGCTTATAAAAAGGTTGAAGATGAAAATAACAAAGAGATGTCAAAACTAACTGGTGGATTTAATATACCAGGGTTTTAAATATGAGACATGGTGTTTTACCGTGTCTTAATTTTTATGTAAGGAGAAATTAAAATGAATGATTATCCTAAATATATACAAGATCTTATTTTGGAATTTTCAAAATTACCAGGAATTGGATATAAAACCGCAGTTCGTTTATCAATGCATATTATAAATAAAAATTTAGAAGAGGTTTTAAATTTTTCAAACTCAATAAAATCTGCTAAAGAAAATTTAAAATATTGTGGTGTATGTGGAAATTTTAGTGAAGATGAGACTTGTTTCATATGTAAAGATTCTTCTAGAGATAAATCGTTAATTTGTGTTGTACAAGATGTAAAAGATGTGTATGCTTTTGAAAAAACTAGAAGTTATATGGGGGTGTATCATGTTTTACATGGAGTAATTTCTCCAAATAGAGGAATTGGACCAGAAACTTTAAACTTAGAAGGTTTAATAAAAAAGGTTAACTCTCAAAATATAAAAGAAATAATTTTAGCAACTAGCCCAACCTTAGAAGGGGAAGCAACAAGTATTTATATATCAAAACTTTTAGGAGAAAAAAATATTAAAATAACAAGACTTGCATACGGTATACCACTTGGAAGTGATTTGGAATATGTAGATGAAATAACATTAAGTCGAGCACTAGATTTTCGACGTGATTTTTAAGAAAAACAAAAAAAATTATAAAAAGTATTGACAGAGAGAGGGTGTATTTGATAATATAAGGGAGCTGGTTAGCGGGGCTAAGAGCTAAGGGCTTGGGGATTGGAAGTTAACTAGAGTTTAAGAGAAGA
>JAGHEJ010000028.1 GCA_017889345.1 Clostridiales bacterium
CAAAAGAAGTGTTTGATTCATTTTTACATTTATCAAAAATTTCTTTCATCTCAAGGATTGTCTTTTTAACTTCGCTTAATGTAGATTTTGCAATTTGAACATAGGTAACGCCAATTTGAAAATTTCTTGTGATATATTGAGATTCAATAACATCGTCAATTAAACAATCAATTTTGAAATTTTCATCTTGAGGATTTTTAGGAGACCCTGTATCCCTAGAAGTTTTGTTTATACCGAATATTCCCATTGCTTTTATAATGTTTGAATTATTTCTTATAAACATAAACAAGATCCTCCTTGATCAAAAAATTACATCCTTGTAAAATATTTTACTATATTAATCGTATATAATCTCTTGAAATTTAGATATATATTGAACAAAATCATGTAACAATGTATAATAGAATGTAATTTTTAAACAAAAAAATATTTAGATGGAGGAAAAGAATGATATATTTGCTTTATATTGTGTTGGCGTTAGCAGTTATAGGATTTTCGATAAAAGCTGCCGATTATGTAGATTTAATTGATAAAAAGACAAATATTTCGGGAGCTTTTATTGGAGGAGTAGTTCTTGCTGCTATTACATCTCTTCCAGAACTTTTTACGAGCCTTTCTGCAGTTCTTATATTAAATAACTCAGAGCTTGTGCTTGGAAATATATTGGGGAGTAATATTTTTAATTTAGCAACCCTTGGGACTATATCCCTGATATTTATAAGGGGATTTGTGAAAGAGAATGTGGGAAAGAATCATTTAAAAACCTCGTTGTTTGTTTTATTTGTAAATATTATTCTGTTTTTCCCAGTGTACTTTTCAAAAAACATGAGCATTTTTAATATAAGTATCGTTTCGATAATTATACTTATTTGTTATTTCTTATCTCTAAGATTTATGGCAAACGATAATGTTGAAACAGATGAAGAGGAAAAAGATGAATGTAAATTGACAATGAAACAAATTGTGATAAGATTCATTCTTGCAAGTATTGGTCTTGTGCTCGCAAGTATTTTTATAACTTATGTAACGGAAATAATTTCAGATAAATTAAATCTTGCTGCAAGTTTAAGTGGAGCGTTGTTCTTAGGAATAGCAACATCACTTCCAGAAGTTACTTCATCAATTGCACTTGCTAGAAAATCAAAATTCAATTTGGTTGTTGGAAATATAATTGGAAGTAATATGTTTAATTTATTTATAATTTGTATTACAGACATTTTATATATTGGAAATTCAGTTTATCTTACAACACATTTTCAAACAAAGCTTTTGCTTCTTATGGGATTCATTTCAACAATCGTAGTATCAATAATATTATTTTTGAAAAATTTAAATAAACAAAATAAATTTGTTTATATTTTGCTTAGTTCGTTAACAATAATACTATACTTAGCTTATTTAATATTTTCATTATAAGGAGATGTTTTGTTGAAAACAAAAAGAGGAAGTCTTTTATTAGTTGTTTTATTTGTGATGATTGGGTGCATTTTTCTAACAGGGTACAGTGCAAAATCTTTTTACGATGCAAAGAAGATATATAATGAAGAAAAGCCAGCAATTGTTGATCCAGAGAGAGCGAAACTTCGTGAAGAAAATCAAGCTTTAATACTTTTGTATCATAATGTTACTGATAAAAGAAGTATAAGTTCATCAGATGATTTATATGTTCACATTGATGATTTTAGGAAACAACTAGATTATCTTGTTGACAATAATTATAATGTTGTAACTTTGGAACAGCTTTATAAGATGAGGAAGAATGAGGAAAAAATTCCTGAAAAGACCATTGTTTTAACTTTTGATGATGGGGATAAAAGTTCATATGATGTAGTTTTTCCAGAGTTAAAGAAAAGAGGTTTGAAGGCGAGCTTCTTTGTAACAACAAGGCAATTAAATGATAAAGGATTCGTAACAAAAGAAGAGTTAATTGAGATGCATAATGACGGTCAAGATATTCAAAGTCAGGGACATAATAATGAAGATTTTATAGATGCATCTGTTGCCCAAGTACATAAATCATTATATTTGAGTAAAAAGATACTTGAAGAAATTTTAGATAAAAAGATATTGTTCTTAGTTTATCCCAACTCGTCTTTTAACTCTGAAGTTATTAGACTTGCACAAGACGTTGGATATGAATGGGCATTATCTACTGAAGCTGGAAAATTTTATGATCATTACTTAATAATGGAAAGAGTGAGTGTTCCTGGAGGATGTACTCTTGAACAATTTAAAGAAAAGCTAGGCGAATATGGATATTAAAATATAAATTTTTAAATGGCTATCATATGATGGCCATTTTTTTATTTAAAAAATATGAATATAAAATTTTAAAAAGTTTAAACTACATTCATCAGTATTTAATAAAACACTGATAAAAATGTGTTATTAAAATTAAATATTTATTTTTACAAATGCTATTTTTAAAATACGGAGGTTTAAGAAAGTTATGAATAGAAAGAAGATTGCACTTCTATTAACTGGATTAGTTGTTACCTCAGGAATTTTAACAAGTTGTGGAACAAACAACAAAACAGCTGATAATAGTTCAACAGTTAAACAAGAAGCTTTAAGAAGAGCAACTGATAGACAAGTTACACCATATGATGAGAAAAATAATTATGAAGGTATTAATTCATATCAAAATATTGGAAATTATCAAGGAACAGATGGCTATCCAAACGTTGCGTATGCTGAAGATATAATGGATAACTCTACTATAAATAAATTTAATAAATCAAATTTTGATAATTCATCTGTAGATTATCAAATGAATCCATCAACAAATTATAGTGATGGAATGAATTACAATAATTATGATTCAAATTTGAGAACTAGCAGTATGGAGAATAACGGAGCTATAACAAGAGATGAATTTAATAGCAACGTAATGGATGATAATAAAGAAATGACATCTTTTGATGGTACAAGCTCAAACACAACAACACTAGATACGAGATTAGACAATGGTAATAGAAATAATTTTATGGATGAAACGTATGGAAAAAATTCAAACCAATTATCTAATTCTATGATGATGGAAAATTCAAAAACTAAAAGAGATACTGAACAAATTAATCTTTTAGGAGATCCATCTACTTATGCAGTACAACCAACTACTGCTCAAACACTTGGTAAGATTAATCATGTAAGAACAATCGGAGGATCTGAAGTTACTGATATTGGAGGTAATAAATTAGCACCTCAAGGTACGGCAGAGGTAAGCTTTACTTTGTCAGGAGATGTGTTAACTTTAGTTCCAAAGAAAAATTTTACGGTATCAGATACGTATAATGAGTTACAAAATAATAGCGATTCTTTAAGCACTTTAATTCAACAAGCTTATGAAGAAACAATCGCAGACGCTAACACAGGGTTTACGAGTAAGACTTTAACAGCAAGGATAAAATTAAGTTATGCATTAAGAGCAATATTTGGAGAAAAAACAGGATCAGATGATAAAATAAAATTTATATTTAAGTCAAATGATAATGATGTTAAAGTAATTCCATTTAGTGCTGAAGCATGTTTTCCAAATGAAAAAACTTGTCCTGACTATATAAGACACATAATTGACTTAGATGCTATGAATATGGGAGGAACACCAAATACTAGAGTAGCTAGCATAACACAAATTCCTATAAAGATGATGATTAGAGCAAAAGATCCAGAAAAAACTCCAGCACTACAAACAAATACAAATTATACATTTGTAGGTATTGGAGATAAAGAATCATTTAAGGTAAATGAAACTATTGATGAAAGTGGATTATCACAAACGGATAAAACCAATAAAAAGATGTATGTTACTGGATTTAATATGGGTAATTTCAAAACAGGAAAAGTATCTGCAAAATTAGATACGAAAGTTAATGATGGACAATCTAGTGGATCAGGTACAATAGATGTTGTTTTTAATGTATCACAAAGTGGAAATGGACAGAATTCAAGTAATAAGATTTCTACAGATCTTTATGTAAGTAATATTGGTGATAAAACTTATATTGATATGCAAGTATTAACATCTAAATCAAATTTAGATACAAGTGGAGAGGAAGTTTCTAAACCACAATCTGGTTCTGCTGTATTTGCAAATCCAATTGAAAGAACTGGTACAAGCATTAAATTTAAGCCACTAGTATTCAGTGATGCAAATAATACAATTACAAAAATAGAAATTGAAGATGATAGAGGACAATTATATAAAGGTCAATTAGTTCCTGTAGATTCCTCTAAAGAAGATGGAGCAAAATATCTCGAGATTGTTGGACTTGAAAGAAGTATGCCGTATGTCTTTCAAAAACTTCATATAACTTCAAAACTTGGGGATAAAGAGGAAAGAAAAACAATTTATTTTGCAGCACCAAAAGATGCTGCAAGTGCAGGAACAATAACTCAATTAAATAATTTACCAATTAGAACAACTCAATTCCATGGACCAAAATTATCATTAGTGGGTCCAGCAAAAGATGAAGCAACTTTACCAGATGGATTAAAAGTAAAATCTGTTAAAAATGATAGAACAGCTTTAAGATATATTTTAAAACCTGATAATACTGAAGGAACTTTAGGAAAAATTACTGTTAATGGATTAAAAACAGATGAGAAATCTAAGGTTGAGAAATTTTTAGACTCTAATGGAAAAGTAAGTTATTATACACTTACTCTTTCAAATTTAACGCCTGGAGCTGATTATGGTTTCCTTATTCTTGAATTAGAGTATAAAGATCCACAAGGAAATGAGGGAGTTACAAGACAAGCTCTAGGAGATATAAATGTTCCTGAAAAGGGTCAAGAAAAAGTTGATAATACCACTGAAACTACTGCTTTAACATCAGCTGAGGAATTTCAAATAATTGTTAAAGAAAAAGTTGAATCTAAAGATTCAAGAAGTGCTGAAGTTCCAGTATTTATTGATGATATAAAATCTAAATTTGCAGGAATTGAATTAACACCTCCAAATGATGCCCCAGATGCTAAAGCTGTATATGAAAATGGTAGAATTAAAGTTACTGGATTGAAACCAAATACTACAACAGTTTGTAAAATAGATTTCTTAGCAGGAGCAGAGGGAACTGCAAATTTTGGAAGTAATATCGGAAATGGATCAAATGTAACAGATACACCAGCAAGAGAAACTATAACTTCTCCTTCTCAATCTGTAACAAGAATTCCAAGATATATAACAATCACAACTCCACAAGTACAAGATTTAGATATTAAATCAGCTACTCCAACTATAAATGGAACAGTAGCAGATTTTAAATTTGAATTTTATTCTGAACCAAAATCTCCAATTAAATCTGTAATGGTTAAGGACAATACTAATAAAGAAATAAAATCAACTTGGGATAAAAATACAAATACTCTTAAATTAGAAGGATTAAAAGAGAAAACAGAATACATTGGAGTTCAAGTAACTTTTACGTTGGAAAACAGCAAAACAATTGTTTATACTCTAGATAAATTTACAACTGAGCCAGAGGTTGTTAAACCAACTGGAAATGTTGCTGAATTTGTACAGAGAGTTTATAAAATTGCATTAGGAAGAGAGCCTGAAGTTGAGGGATGGAATTTCTGGATAGACAAACTTCAGAAGAAAGAAATTACAGCAACAGAATTTATAGCTGAGAATTTAATGACTCAAAAAGAGTTTGTTGAAAGACAATTATCAAAATCAGACTTTGTAACAACAATGTACTCATTGATTGTTAATAGAGAACCAGATTCTGATGGACAAAAATATTGGGAGAGAAAATATGACGAGTACAAATCTCAAACAAGTTCTATTGCAGAGCTTAGAATTAAAATTGCAAGAGAGATGATGGATCAACCAGAGTTTAAAGAGTTAGTTACGAATTTAAAATTAAAATATTAATAAGTGCAAGGGAAGATTTTTAAATCTTCCCTTTATTTTTAAAAAGTTTGAGAGTTGAAATTTTGTTTTTAAAAACATGAATATTAACAATTAAAACGCTAAAACTAAAGTTATAAGTATACAAGTAAATACTTATAACTATGTTTAAATTAAGAGAGTTTATTTATTTTTACAAATGCTATTTTTAAATACGGAGGTTTAAGAAAGTTATGAATAGAAAGAAGATTGCACTTCTATTAACTGGACTTGTAGTTACCTCAGGAATTTTAACAAGCTGTGGATCAGAAAATAAAACAGCAAATAATAGTTCAAAAATGGTACAAGAAGATTCAGCGTTTAAGAGAACGTCTGAAAGAACAGTTAAAGAATATGAGGGAGAAGAATTTCCAAACGTTGCTTATGCAGAAGATATTGTTAGTGGCGTTGAAGAAAATAATTTAGATACAAATATTAATTCTGTTTTGGAAGAAAATAAGTTTAATGATTTTCAAAACTATGATAATTCAACCACAATGGTAAAAGAAGGAGAATTTAAAACATCAGATTCTTTTACTAATGATGCTGTGAATTATGAATTTACTCCATCAAGTGATTTAGGACAATCCTCATCAATTAATCAAAACAATATTGATTTGGGTTTATCAAATGATGAAAATATTTCATCAAAAGTTTTTGACAATGAAACATCAATTATAAATAATTCTGCAGAGGATAATGGAAATGTTAATGCAGTTAGTGAAATTGAGAAGAGTGATGTAAAAGCTTCTGTTTCATCAAATATAAAAGAGATGGGAAAAATAACTGTATTAAAAGCAAGTGGTGCGGCATTTATTCCAGGAACTACTATTCCAACGATGAATTCAAATAAAGTTCAAGGGATAATTGATGTAAGTTTTAAATTATCTGGAGAAGTAATTAGTGCAAATGGATTGGGAACATTACTTCAAAATGCTTATGAAGAGGCGAGAAAAGATGCTAATAATAATTATAGCGGAACCATGCTTGATGCGAGAAAAGCATTAGCTGATCAGCTTCAAAAGGTGTTTGAGCCAAGTAATATTATAGATTTGTTATTTCAATCAGATAAAGGGCTTCAAATAGTTACCTTTAATTCAACAGTGGCCTTTCCTTCTGATATGACTTTAAATAAAGATTATTTAATTAATATGGTAGATCTTCACTATACAGACAACATTTCACCTCAAGATCAAAAATCTTCTGGAAGAGCTCCAGAAAATGTTGTAATAAAAATGAGAATAAGAGTGAATGGTCCAACGGATACTCTTCAAACTAATACTCAATATAAATATTTAGGAATGAGAAATTCTGAGAATTTCTTAGTAACTTTATCACAACCAACGCCTGTACCTGCCCCACCAGATCCTAATTATGGAAAGTTAGTTGGATTTACAATTCCAGGAACAGTTACTACAGCTAAGCAATCTCCAAATATTAAAGCAACGTACACAGATCCTAAAAATCAATCAACCAAATATGCGATTTATGATTATAGAACATCAAATTATAATGAAGAGAAAAATGGTTTGAAGGTTGGGGGATATTTTGAGCAAATTGGAGAAACAACTTATATCAATTATGACCAGTTAATAAATAATGGGAAAGAAATTAAAGTTACTAGATCTGGGCGTGCTGCTTCTATAGGACAAGCTGAGAATTTAGAAATTAGTGGTACAAGCATTAAATATAAAAATTTAATTTTAACAGATATTGATGAAACAATTACAAAAGTAGAGTTTACAGATGATAGAAATCAAAAATATGAATGTAAACTTGTTCCAATAGATTCTCAAGACAAATCAAAAGGATTTTGTGTAGAGGTTGTGGGACTTAAACGTGAGACCCAATATGTTTTTAAAAATATGATTATAACTTCAAATTATAGTGGACAAACGGAGAGTAAAATTATTAGATTTGCTAAATATGATCCAACTACAACAATTTCCATAACTCAACAAGATGAGAATATAATTTCAGATCAAGTAGAAGAAGATTCAACAATGTTAGAGATTTCACCAGAGGAGAGAGCTAAAACATTAGATGAAATAGCTAAGAAGCTTAAGGATAATACAACTGCAGTTAAGACTTCAACTTTTGTAGGACCAGCTCTTAGAATTACAGAGCCAACTATAACTCTTCCAGGAAATTTAACCGTAGATACTGTTAAAAATGATAAAACTTCATTAAGATATATCATTAAAGTTAGTAATCCAGAAGGGCTTATTGGCGATGTAAGGGTTATGGGATTAAGAAATGGTGAGCAGTCTAAGGTTAGAAAGATTGTGGATAAAGATGCGAAGGTTAATTATTATGAAGTTACACTATTTGATTTAACTCCAAATTCTGATTATGGATTTGTAATTCTTGAGACAAGCTATAAAACACCAAATGGAAGTGAACTTGAAACTAGAGAGCGTTTAGATCAAATTAATGCTAAAAAAGAAAGTGGAGAATTAGATTCAACAAAAGATAATAGGACAGAAAAAGATGCTTTAACAGGATCACAAAGATTTAATGTTGTTGTAAACGATACTTATAAATCAAATAATCCTCGTCAAGCTGAAATACCAGTTTTTCTTGATGATATGCAAGGAAGTTTTGTAAGGGCAGAATTTATAAACAGTAAGAATGTAGATGGAGATATTCAATTTAAATTTGAAGATGAAAAAATGAAATTTTCAAATTTAAAGCCTCAATCAAGTTCAGTCTTTAAAGTTGGATTTGTTTATAAAGATGTAGATGGAAAAGAGCAAATTCTTGAGAAATTTATTAAGGTTGAAACTCCATCTGCTGAAGATTTAGATATTAAATCTTCTACAGTGAAGCTTGATGGAACAACTGCTAATGTTACTTTTGAGCTTTACACACCAACTAAATCTCCAGTTAAAACTGTAGTTGTTAAAGATGATTCTGGAAAAGAATTAAAATCAACTTGGAGTAAAGACAATCAATCTTTGAAAATTGAAGATCTTCAACCTTCTACAAATTATAAAGATGTAACAATTACATTTACTTTAGAAAATGGAAAAACAATTAAGCATACATTACAACCATTTTCAACAGAGACTATTGTTGTAAAACCAACTGGAAAAGTTGCTGAGTTTGTAGAGAGAGTTTATAAAATTGCATTAGGAAGAGAGCCTGAAGTTGAGGGATGGAATTTCTGGATTGATAAACTTCAAAAGAAAGAAATAACAGCAACAGAATTTATAGCTGAAAATTTAATGACTCAAAAAGAATTTATTGAGAGGGAACTTGATAAATCACAATTTGTAACAATAATGTACTCATTGATTGTTAATAGAGAGCCAGATGATGAAGGGCAAAAATATTGGGAAAGAAAATATGACGAATATAAATCACAAACAAATTCTATTGCAGAATTAAGAATTAAAATTGCGAGAGAAATGATGGATCAACCAGAGTTTAAAGAATTAGTTACGAATTTGAATTTAAAATATTAAAACTAAAAGAGTTTATTTTTACAAATGCTATTTTAAATTTGGAGGTTTAAGAAAGTTATGAATAGAAAGAAGATTGCACTTCTATTAACTGGACTTGTAGTTACCTCAGGAATTTTAACAAGCTGTGGCTCAAATAATCAAACATCACAAGATAATTCAAAAGTTGCTAAGCAAAGTAGTGTTAAGAGAGTATCTGAAAGAACAGTTAATGAATATAAGGGAGAAGAATATCCAAATGTAGCTTATGGAGAAAATATTGTACCATTAGAGGATATGAATTTATTTTCAGGAAAAACAACAATAGAAGACACATCTTTATCTAAAAATTATTCAGTGGAAAATATTACTGGAGAAAATACTCAAATATCAGATGAATCATTAAATTTTGAAAACTCTATTGCACGACCATATATAGGTGGACTTGGAAACATTCCAACAAATGATATTGCTTTAAATCCTGAAAATATCGTAAGCTTTGAAGAAAATCAAGATTTACAAAATTCAATGATAAGTACAGAAAATATTGGAATGCCTTCAACAAAAGCAGATACAAAGAATGAGGCTGGTACAATAAATGTTTTAAAAGCTGTTGGAGGAAGTCTTGCTCCAAGTGAAGCAGAGTTTATTGCAGGTGCTGGTACTGATAAGCAAGAAAGAAGAATACAAGGAACAGCACTTGTTAGCTTTAAATTATCAGGAGAGGTATTAGATTTAGGTGGATTAAGAAGTATAATGCAAGCAGCTTACGAAGAAGCTAGATTAGATGCTAACCAACAGTATCAAGGAAAAGATTTAACAAAGAGACTTGAATTAGCAAAGTTGCTTGAAAAAATATTTACTCCAAGTAAGGGGTTAGAATTATTTTTTCAAGGTCCAGAAGGATTAAAAGCTATTAAATTATATCCAAAAGTTATGTTTATGTCTTATTCTTCAGACATATCTAAAGCAGACAAGCAAAGAGTGGACTTAGTTAGAAGAATTATAGATTTAGATTATACCGACAATACTTTTAAGGTAAACGAAAAAGGAGATAGAAGAGCTGAGGATATTGTATTAAAAATGCAAATTGCATCTTCTGCATCTTTTGGAGAAAGGGCACTTTTAACTAATACTCCATACAAATTTTTAGGAACAAATGGAGCTAAAAATTTAATGGTTGAAACTGATAGTACAACTCTAAATGGAAGTACAGGAACTTCAACACCAAAAGAACTTCTTCATTTCTCAATACCAGATTTCACAACATCAAAACAAAGTGCAAAAATAGAAGTTAGTACAGGAAAAACTGGAAATGCTTCGGTTTTATATGATTCTAGTAGAACAGATTATGGAACTTCAGGTACTGGAGAGCAAAAAGCAATAAAATTTAATTTCTTTGATTATTTAACAGATACAACTTACATTAATTTAAAGAAATTAGTTGAAGGAGATTCTCCTTCATTAGATCCAGATGCTCCAGTTATAATAAGTCCAGCATTAGATATTACAGGAACAAGCATTAAATTTAAAACACTAGTTTTAAATGATATAGATAAAACTATTACACAAGTTCAATTTGAAGATGACAGAAATAACAAGTATAACACTCAGCTTGTGCCGGTGGATTCAAAAGATAAAACCAAGGGAAGTAATGTTGAAGTAATAGGTCTTAATAGAAATACGAAATATGTGTTTACTAGAATGATAATAACTTCAAATATAAATGGTAAAACAGAAGTTAAAAGTATACCGTTTAAAGAATTTGTACAAGCACAACCAGGAGTTGGAGCTGGTACATCATCGGAGATTGCTCAGAATAAATTAGCAATTCAAACAGCTCAATTTGTTGGGCCAAAGATGAGTATTGTAGATCCACAAGGAAATGAAACTTTGCCAGGACCAATAAATGTTCCTAAAGTTAAAAATGATTCCACAGCTTTGAGATATATAATTAAAGTTAATAACTCAGAAGGTTTAATAGGGGACATGAAGGTTATCGGATTAAGAAACAATGAAAAATCAAAAGTTGAAAAGATAATTGATAAGGACAATAAAACAAATTATTATGTTGTTACTCTTTACGATTTAATGCCAAATTTTGATTATGGAGTTGTGGTTCTTGAGCTTCAGTATGAAGATCCTTATGGAAATAAATCTGAGACAAGACAATCTTTAAATGAAATAAATCCAAAAGATAAAACAACAAATACTCCATTATTTGACAACGTAACTGAGAAAAATCCTTTAACAGGCACAGAAAGATTTAATGTTTTAATAAATGATAAGATTAAGTCTGAAAATCCAAGAGAAGTTGAAGTTCCAGTGTTTATTGATGATATGCAAGGAAGTTTTGTAAGAGTTGATTTTGTTAGTCCAAAGGAAAGCTCAACAGTTGTAAATTTAAAATATGAAGATAATAAATTGAAATTTTCAAATTTAAAGCCAGCATCAAACTTAGTATTTAAAGTTGATTTTATTTACAAAGATGAAAATGGACAAGAAAAATCTCTTCCTAAATATGTTGAGGTTGTAACTCCAGATCCTCTTGATATGGATATAAAATCTTCAAATGTTACTATAAATGGAACGGAAGCTGAAGTAAAATTTGAGCTTTATTCACAAGCTAAGTCAGAAGTTAAAAAAGTTGTTGTTAAAGATGAGTCTGGAAAAGAATTAAAATCAACTTGGAGTAAAGATAATAAGATTTTAAAAATTCAAGAGCTAAAATCTGATACAAATTATAAAAACGTAACAGTTACATTTACATTGGAGAATAATAAAACAATTACTTATACGATTCCAGAATTTTCAACTAAACCTGAAATTATAAAACCAACTGGAAAAGTTGATGAGTTTGTAGAGAGAGTTTATAAAATTGCTTTAGGAAGAGAACCTGAAGTTGAAGGATGGAATTTCTGGATAGACAAACTTCAAAAGAAAGAAATAACAGCAACAGAATTTATAGCTGAAAACTTAATGACTCAGAAAGAATTTATTGAGAGAGAACTTGATAAGAAATCTTTTGTAACAACAATGTACTCATTAATTGTTAATAGAGAGCCGGACTCTGAAGGACAAAAATATTGGGAAAGAAAATATGACGAGTACAAACCACAAACAAATTCTATTGCAGAATTAAGAATTAAAATTGCGAGAGAGATGATGGATCAACCAGAGTTTAAAGAGCTTGTTACAAATTTAAAATTGAAATATTAATTTTTAAAAGGAGAGATTTTAAAATCTCTCCTTTTAAAAATTAATATTTCAATTTTAAATTTGTAACAAGCTCTTTAAACTCTG
>JAGHEJ010000029.1 GCA_017889345.1 Clostridiales bacterium
ACGATATAACTTTACCTTTAGGTGTAGAAACAAAAATTTCTTGAAAATCCAAATCAGTTTTGAAATTTTCCATAGCTTCCTTCGGATTATCAGTTTCTGTTAACCATTCAACAACTTCTCTAATCCAAACAAATTTATCATCAAAATTATCTCTTCCAAAATTTCTCTCTTTATATTTAAAATGTGCTGCAATACCAAGCTCAGCTATCTTATGCATTTCCTTAGTTCTAATTTGAATTTCAAAAGGCTTACCATTTTTTCCTAGAACAGTCGTATGCAATGATTGATAATTATTTGGCTTTGGCATCGCAATATAATCTTTAAACTTATTTGAAATTGGACTATATATTTCATGTGCTAATCCCAAAGTCAAATAACAATCTTTTATATCATCAACAATAACACGTATAGCTATAAGATCAAAAATTTCTTCAATGGTTTTATTTTTCTGAATAATCTTTTTGTAAATACTATATAAATGTTTAGGACGTCCCTCAATAGTTGACTCGATCCCAACATTATCCAAAATAATTTTAAATTCATTTATAATCTCGTTAGTAAATTTTTCTCTATCATCTCGTTTATCTGCAACCATTTTTGCGATTTTATAATAATCATCTGGCTTCAAATATCTAAAAGATAAATCTTCAAGCTCCCACTTTATTTTTGAAATTCCAAGTCTGTGTGCTAATGGTACAAAAATATTTAAAGTCTCTTCTGATTTTTCTTTCTGTTTTTGCTCAGATAAATATTTTAAAGTACGCATATTATGAAGTCTATCTGCAAGTTTTATTAGTATAACTCTTATATCTTTTGTCATAGCTATAAGCATTTTCCTTATGTTACCTGCTTGAGCTTCTTCTTTTGTCTTATAATTTATCTTATCGAGCTTCGATACTCCCTCAACCAAAATCGCTACTTCTTCACCAAAAATAGAGGTTATGTCAGCGTATGTAAATTCTGTATCTTCTATAACGTCATGTAAAAGACCACCCACTATAGTGTCCACATCTAAATTCATTTCGGATAGTATATATGCAACTTCCAGAGGGTGTACTATATACGGCTCTCCATCTATTCTTTTTTGGTTTTTATGAGCATTAAACGAGAATTTGAACGCTTCCAATATTACTTCTTTATTAGTACTAAATTTTTCCAATATAGCCTCTAACTTTTGATACATATTAACCCCTTTAAATTTATTATAATTTTAGGGAGATTAACCTTTAGTAAATCTCCCTAAAACATTTTCTATTTAATTTATATTATAACCAAAAATATTTTCTATTATCTGCTAATTATAGTACATAACAAGAAAAAACTCAACTATTTGCTAGCAATCATACTTAACTAAAGAATTAACTTCGTATCCATCTAAAATTTTTCTTCCATGAAGACTTTCAAGTTCAATTACAAAATCTAATTCCACAACCTTTCCACCTGCTTTTGCAACTAAATCTGCCACAGCTTTTATAGTTCCACCTGTTGCTAATAAATCATCAACGATAGCTACACGCATTCCTTTTTTAATCACATCTTTGTGCATTTGTAAAGTATCTGTTCCATACTCCAAACTATAATTAACTTCTATTGTTTCTCCAGGTAATTTGCCTTTCTTTCTTATCGGAACGAACCCAACTCCTAAAGCATAAGCAACAGGAACTCCAAAAATAAATCCTCTAGCTTCTGGTCCTACAATTAAATCTATATTTTTATCTCTAAGATTATTAGCGATTAAATCCACTACATACCTTAAAGCTTTACCATTTTGAATAAGTGTCGTTATATCTTTAAAGCTTATACCTTCTTTAGGAAAATTCTCAACTATTCTTATACTTTCTTTTAAGTCCATAATCTTTCCTCCATCTTACCATTAACTTCTTTGATTAAATACTTACAGATTTGATTTGCCTTTAAAGGATTTGATACTGTAAGAAGCTCAACTATCAATCTAGCATTGGTAATTTTATTTTTATTGATATATTCAGGATCTATAAACATAATCAATTCATTTATTGTAATATTTTTTGAATTCATATTTATAAGTTCTCTCAGACCATAATTCTTTGTATTCTTCAAAAAATACGATCCTTCTTTCAAAAGCTCATAATTTTCGCCAGAAACTTTTACATTATCATGAAACAAACTTATGAAAACCAAATCAACAAATTTTATAATGCTCTTCATGTTATAAAATTTACTGATGGCTTGTAAAATTTTATAAGTTAATGCAGGTAATGTAAGATCTTTAAAAGAGTATCCACAATTATCTTGATATGGATTTATAAGTATATAATCTGGAGAATTTAAAACATTATCTGACTTATTGGATATATTCACACATTTAACAGACGAATCGATTTTTAAAATTCTATCGAAGGAAAATATAACATCTGCTCTCATGAGCTCTGCATAATTTTCAAATTCTATTTCATTAAAATCTTCATTTTCATCATATATGTAATGTGATACATTAAGTTTTAAATATCGTAAAGCTAATAACAAGATAGATGTAGATAAAACTCCATCCAAATTACTTGGTGCATAAATTAAAATATTTGTATGTTTGTCCATAACATTGTCTATAATATCCAAAACTTCTCTAATTCCCGTAATCTCAAAAGGATTATAACTATTATCAACATATCCTTTTTTCAAAATAACATTACGATAATTTCTCATAATATAATCCTCCAAACCAATTAGAAAAACACCCTTAATTATAATTTACAATCATAAGTTTTACAATATTTTTGACAAAAATAAAGCAGATTAATTTATTTAAACTAATCTGCCAAATTATTATTTCTTATTCTTCTTAGACTTCTTTGAGTTTAAAATTACCCATATAGGTGTTGCTATGAATAATGACGAATATGTTCCAGAAATCATACCAATAAGAATTGGGAATGAAAAATCTCTAACACTTGGAACAAATATATAAACAGCAAGAATTATCACTATAGTTGTAAGAGATGTATTCATACATCTAACAAAACTTTGTCTCAAACTTAAATCAGCAATATATTCATCTGGTTTATTTAAATGCAATTTTTTATTCTCTCTTATCCTATCAAAAATAACAATTGTGTCATTTATTGAATATCCAACTATAGTTAGAATAGCTGCTATAAATGGTGAGTTGATTGGAACAAAGAAAATAACGTACGCACTTAATGTAATTAATACATCATGAATAAGCGCAATGATTGCCGCTATTCCGAAATTAATTTCAAATCTTATGACAATATAAATAAGCATAAATATTGTCGCAATAATAATTGCAACTAATGCTCTAGTCGTAAGCTCTTTTCCCACAGATTCTCCAATTTCTGTTTGAGACAATAAAGCCGAATCTTCTAAGCCATACTTTTCTTTAAGCTCGCCAAAAAATTCTTTAACTTTATCTGTTGAAAATTCTTTACTACGTATTTCGATTTGAGTTCCATTAACTTGCTTAGAGGTTGCGTCTTTAGAATATTTATCTAAAATTTGATCAACTTCTTCTTTGTTAAATTCTTTACCAATTTCTATAGAGATTGTTGTTCCTCCAACAAAATCTATACCAACATTAAATCCTCTATAGAAAAACAAAGCGATTCCAATTAATATTACAACTATAGATATTGAAAACCAAAGTTTATACTTCTTCACGATACTCATTTTCATTCGCTCCTCTATTTTTTTGCTCTACAACTTTTGTCAATCCATAACTTTTCTTGCTTCTTAATCCCATATTATAAACAAGATTTATCATATATTTGGTTATAACTATAGAGCTAAACATACTTAGAACTATACCAATAAGTAATGTTGTAGCAAATCCTTTAACTCCACCTGTTCCAATAAAATATAGAACAAGTCCTGCAATTATAGTTGTAATATTTGAATCTAAAATTGAACTCATCGCTTTATTAAATCCAATTTTTATTGATACTTTAACTGATTTTCCCCTCGTAAGTTCTTCTCGTATTCTTTCATAAATCAAAATATTTGCATCGATTGCCATACCGAGAGTCAATAAAATTCCTGCAATTCCTGGAAGTGTAAGAACTGCTTGTATTTCTGTAAATGTAAATAAAAATAACAACATATAAATAATCAACGATAACGTAGCAATAACTCCTGGAAATTTATATCTAACCACCATTATTATGAAAATAAATATAAATCCAATAACAGCAGCTTTCATTGTATTTGGTATCGCTTCCGCTCCAAGAGTTGGTCCAACAGCATTAATAGAAATAGTTTTTAACGTAACAGGCAATGCTCCTGATTGTATAATACTTGCAACCTTATTTGCCTCTTCAAAACTTTTACTTCCCTCTATTACTGCTTCTCCTTCGGTTATTTCTGCATTAACTACTGGCTTCGTTAATACTTGATCATCCATACTTATTTCTATTGTTTTATTTAAATTATTTTTTGTTGCTTCTGCAAATTTTTGCGTTCCTTCCGGAGTAAATTTTAATTGAATAATTGCTCTTCCCTCATTTGTAAGTACTGCTGTCGCATTTTTTACATCATTTCCAGTAAGAAGTACATTTCCTTGTTCATCTTTAAAGGTTAATTGACCAGTAGAAGTCAATGTCTTAACTATATCATCTGAATCAAAAACTCCCGCAAGATCAATTCTAATTCGTTTATCCCCTTCAATTGTAACAATTGGTTCGCTAAGTCCAAATTTGTTAACTCTTAAAGCTAATAACTCTCTCGTTCTTTGAAGAGTTTCTTTAGTTACATTTTCATCAACAATTTCTTGCAAAACAGAAACTCCACCTTGAAGATCTAATCCTTTCTTTATAGAGTTATCAAAATTTTTGAACTCACGACCAAAAATTTCAAATCCAATAAATCCCCAAGCTAAAAAAAATGCAACTAATACAAGTATAACAACAAAAATAAAAATCGAGGATTTCTTTGAAGTAAAGCTATCTTTTTTCACAGTATACCTCCTCAAAAATTTTTATAAAAACACTAACTGTTTACACAAACATCTTTAGAATTCTCGTAAACTTTTAATGCTATAGCCATTTCAATTCTCTTCTTCTGGAGAGCACAACCTATTGTATATGGTTTTAAAATTGAATTCGTAAATTCATAGTTGTTTGCTTGACATCCACCACTACAATAAAATCTAGCCCAGCATTTATTACAATCTTCTTTCTTATAAATATTTGCTTCTTTAAACTCATTAACAAGCTGTGGCTCTCTTATCTTATCATTTGATAAATCATTTACGTTTCCTAGAATAAATTCACGCTTACCAACAAATTGATGACAAGGATATATTTCTCCACTTGGTGTTATCGCTATGTATTCAAATCCTGCTCCACAAGCAGAAACTCTTTTGTAAACACAAGGTCCTCCTTGAAGATTTATGTTGTAATGATAGAAATTTATTTTCTTACCATTATCAATCGCATCAGTTAAATATCTATAAATTTTGTCATACTCTCCATAGATTTGCTCCAAATCTTCAAAACGTATAGATATTTCTGAATCATCTTTTACAACAACTGGCTCAAGTGAAATTTCTTTAAATCCTTCATTTGCTAAATGTAGAAAATCATTTGAAAAATCAAGATTCTGATGAGTATATGTACCTCTTAAATAATATTCTTGCCCTTCTTGTCTATTATCAACAAGCTTTCTGATTTTATCAATGATGATGTCATAAGATCCTGTACCAGTAGCAGTTAATCTCATATTATCATTTACTTCTTTTCGTCCATCTATCGACAATATTATATTTTTCATATTTTTGTTTAAATATTCAATTATTTCATCGTTAAGCAAAAGTCCATTTGTTGTTAGAGTAAATCTTATATTTTTATTTACATCTTTCTCTATACTTTTTGCATATTCAACTAGTCGCTTTATCATATCGAAGGCCATCAATGGTTCTCCACCAAACAAATCAACTTCTATGTTATACCTTGGACCACTTTGACTGATAAGAAAATCCAACGCTCTTTTCGCAACATCAAAAGTCATGATTTCACGCTTACCTTTATACTCTCCCTCATCAGCAAAACAATATTTACATTTAAGATTACAATCGTGAACAACATTCAAACACATCGCCTTCATGTATTCTTGCTCATTATTTTTTTTAACCTTCTCTTCATACATATCCTTTGTATAAAGAATCCCTTCTTCAACCAAATTATTTATTTCGTCCAAAGCCTCTTTTATTTGATCAGAAGAATATTTAGATGAAAATTTTTCATTTGCCTCATCTAGAGTCAAAACTCTATCATCTTCCAAAAGGTCATAAACAAGTTCATCAATTTCCATAACAGAACCTGTATTAACATCTAAAACATATTTTAAATTATCAATTGAAAATTTATGAATTAATTCCATTTTCTATCTCCTCATAATTATAAAAATAAATAGACTGAACTCAATCAGTCTATCAAAAATAATCTTACATATGAAATTGTAATTATAAAATCAAATTTTTAACTTCTAATTACTTTTCACAAACTATGTTTGCCACTGTGCAAGATGTTTTACACGCAGACTGACAAGAATTAGCACACTCTTTGCAATTTGTATCTTTTATTGTATCTTTTATTGTATTTTTAACTATAACTTTGATATGTTTCATAATATCTCCCCCATAATAATTAACTCTCAAAGATTATAACACATTTATCAAAATAATTTCAAACTAAAACGGCACTCGTTACAAACAAATGCCTATTTTTTCAATATTATTTATTCTCTTCAGTTTTAGTTTCTTTAGATGAATCAACTTTCTCAACTGATTCTGTTGTAACTGACCCAATTGCCGTTCTAAGAAAAGTCATTCTAACTCTATCTGGGCCACACTCTAAAACTACTTCATTCTTATCAGAATTAATAGATATAACTTTTGCTACTAAACCACCACGTGTAACAACTTTATCATTAACTTTTAAATTATCAAGCATAGCTTGATATTTTTTACGTCTTTTACTTTCAGGCAATATCATAATAACATATAAAATTACCAAAAAAGCTATTGGCACTAAAAAATTAACCAAAGATGTCATATGTACTCCTAACCTCTCTTCCATTCTTCTAATCTTTGTTTCTTGAATTTAGAAAACTCATTAGACTCAATAGATTTTCTAATATCAGACAATAGTGTATTATAAAAATTCAGATTATGCAATACACACAATCTTAAAGCAAGTAATTCTTTTGCTTTAAATAGATGTCTTATATATGCCCTAGAATAATTACAACATGCTTCACACGTACACTTATCATCTATTGGTTTATCATCAAGCTCATATTTTTTATTCATCAAATTAATTTTTCCATTTGTTGTAAATACATGACCATGTCTTCCATTTCTTGCTGGTAAAACACAATCAAAGAAATCTACTCCTCGCTCTACTGCCTCCAAAATATTTTCAGGAGTACCTACTCCCATTAAGTAAATAGGTTTATTTCTTGGAAGATGTGGAACAACTTTTTCCAAAATATAATACATTTCCTCTGTTGTTTCTCCAACTGCTAATCCTCCAACTGCATATCCAGGCAAATCAAGATCACTTATAACTTTTGCATGTTCTATTCTTATATCTTCATAAACTCCACCCTGATTTATACCAAAAAGCAATTGATTTTTATTAATTGTATCTTCTTGTTGATTAAGCCTATCCATTTCAACAATACATCTCTTTAGCCATCTCGTCGTTCTATTAACAGAATTAGTTACATAGTCTCTTGAAGATGGATTCGGAATACATTCATCAAATGCCATTGCAATAGTTGAAGCCAGATTACTTTGAATTCTCATACTTTCTTCTGGTCCTATAAAAATTTTCTTACCATCTATATGTGAATTAAAATGAACGCCCTCTTCTGTTATTCCTCTTAATTTGGCTAAAGAAAAAACTTGAAATCCACCAGAATCAGTTAAAATTGGTTTGTTCCAATTCATAAACTTATGTAATCCACCAAGTTTTTTAACAATTTCATCTCCTGGTCTAATATGTAAATGATATGTATTAGATAATTCGACCTGACAATTTATTTCCTCAAGATCAATAGTAGATACAGCACCTTTTATAACTCCTATTGTTCCAACATTCATAAATACTGGAGTTTGTATCGTGCCATGTACAGTTTTAAATTCAGCTCTCTTAGCCATACCATCAGTATTCAATATCTTGTACATAATTTATTTCTCCTTAAATCAAATTATAAACATACTATCTCCAAAACTAAAAAATCTGTACCCGTTCGAGATAGCTTCTTCATATGCGCTCAAAATTTTATTTCGTTCATAAAACGTACTTATCAAAACTAAAAGCGTTGACTTTGGTAAATGAAAATTCGTTATTAAAGAATCTATAATTTTAAATTCATATCCCGGTTTTATAAAAATATCTGTATACCCCGAAGATTCAACAAGTTTTCCATTATTATTCGATGCAACTGTTTCAAGAACTCTAGTAGTAGTCGTACCTACCGATATAATTCTTTTGCCATTCTTCTTAGCGTTATTTATAGTGTCTGCAACTTCCTGATTTATCTCATAATACTCAGAGTGCATCTTATGATCATCTATATCATCAACTTTAACTGGCATAAAAGTTCCTAAGCCAACATGCAACGTCGAATATTTTACATAAACACCTTTTGATTTTATCTTCTCTATTAAAT
>JAGHEJ010000030.1 GCA_017889345.1 Clostridiales bacterium
CCAAAACACATGTCCTAAAATTAAATTTTTCCAATTGTATATATTTTCAATATTAATTTGATTAAAGGAACTTATCTCTTTAGGCAATTCTCTAAAAACTTTTTGGATATTGTTATAAATGATTGTTATTTTTGAATTTAAATCAGTATAGTCATTTGTTTGTATGGAATTTTCTATATTTTCTATTGCATAGTAAGTTTGAGGTAAAAGAGTTATTATCAATTTAATATCTTGCATGGTTTCCTCCAAAAATAATTTTCGAGTTAATCCTAAACTAATTCTTAACAAATTGTCAAGATGATAAAAATAATTGATTAGTTTTAATTTGGGATATATAATTGAAGGAAAATTTTAATGAGGTGATGGATTGGATATACTTTCAATATCAATTATTATTTTTTGTATAATGGAAATGGGAAATGTATTGATTTTATATTTTGCAACGGATTCAAAACTTGGAAATGGAGTTGCAGTTTTTGACTCATGGCACGATTCAAAAAAAGATGATGCAATGAATTTATTTTCTCATTACATGACCTATTGGGTTGCGGGAGTAAAATTAATTTTCATTTTATTATTGCTCGTTGTGTTGTTTACGGGAAGTGAGTTGACAAAAATTTGGTCTGTTGTTGTTATGATATTGTCCATCGCAACATATTTTTGGAAACTCCACCCAATTATAAAGAAATTGGATTCAATGGGAAAAATTTCTCCTAAAGGTTATTCAAAAACTTTAGGCATAATGATTAGTGGATTTCTAACTATGTTTTTATTCGCTCTGATTATTTATTTGATTGGAATGAAATAGGCAATTGAATTTAATTCGATTGTCTTTTTGTTTGTCCAATTTTTTCTACCAAATTTTGCAATATTTATTTGTGGTATGTTAAAATAGATTCAAGATTATTTAATGAGGTGGCTCGAAATGAAAAAGGTATTTATTGTTACAGGAGCTAGTGGACATCTTGGTAATACTTTAATAAGATTTTTGAAGCAAAAGGATGTAGAGATAAGAGGATTAATTTTTACAAAAGAAAAGAGCCATGATTTTGATGGAGTAGATTATGTAAAAGGAGACGTTAGGGATAAGGAGTCTTTGCGTCCGTTGTTTAAAAATATTCAGAGGAAAGAAGTATATGTTATACATACAGCTGGACTAATTGATATTTCAAATGATGTTTCACCTATTATGTATGATGTTAATGTTAATGGTACTAAAAATTTAATTGCTCTTTGTAAAGAATATAAAGTGAAAAAGGTTTTGTATGTTAGTTCTGTACATGCAATTCCTGAGAAAGATAAAGAGTCTTTGATTGTTGAAGTAAATAAATTTTCTCCAAATGATGTCGTTGGTGGATATGCAAAAACAAAAGCTGAGGCAACTCAATTTATTCTTGATGAAGTTAGAGATGGACTTAATGCAGTGATTGTTCATCCATCAGGAATATTGGGTCCTTATGATAATATAGGAAATCATCTCGTTCAAATGCTTGTTGATTATATGAATGGAAAACTTCCATTATGTGTTGAAGGTGGATACGATTTTGTTGATGTGAGAGATGTTGCTTATGGATGTTTAAAAGCACTTGAAAAAGGAAAAGCTGGAGATTGTTATATTTTATCTAATAGACACTATGAGATTAAGGAAGTTTTAAATATTGTCAAAAATTATGTTGGAGGAAAAAATTTATTCGTATTTCCTATGTGGCTTGCAAAATTCTTTGCTCCATTAATTCAGGCGTATGCGAAGAAAAGAAATGAGCGTCCTCTTTACACAGAATATTCTCTTTATACGCTTCAAAGTAATGATAAATTTTCTCATCAAAAAGCAACGAAAGAGCTTGAATATTTTCCAAGAGATTTGAGCGAGACAATTAAAGATACAATTGATTGGTATAAAGGCGATAAGTTACCAAAATAGTAAGAGTATTGTTTCAATGCTCTTATTTTTTTTGAAAAAATTTCTAAAAAATATTTGTTATAGTTAAAAATATTATGAGCAGATGGCAAACAGAGCTTGAAAAAGATGAAATGAATTCTATTTATTTTTGCAATCATGATCAGTCAAGAGTAATTTCTCGTTTAGGAAATGATTCAACTGAAGAGTTTAGAGTTTTGAGTGGAAAAATGTTCGCAACAATTCTCTATTTTATGACATGAAATCTATTCAATTTAAGGGAGGGGATAATGCTAGAACTCCAATGCAATGGGATGAAAGTTTAAATGGTGATTTTCAATTTTCATTAGAGCATTTCACTTATTTGTTTACAGAAACTAAGTATTTGAAATGGGTTGTCAACACTTTATTTATTGCTTTTGCAAACGTATTTATAACAATATTGTTTGTGTCTTTTACAGGATTCGTTTATTCAAGATATAGATTTAAAGGAAGAAAACCTTCTTTAATGGCTATAATGCTTATTCAATCCTACCTAGCTTCGTAGGAATCACAGTATATTTTACTTTACACTTAATAATTTCCTCAATTAATCCATATTTCACAAGACAAATGAAGTTGGTACTTATATATTCAGCTGGTGGAATTGCAGGAAACACATTTATTTTAAAAGGATATCTTGACTCAATTTCAACAGAACTTAATGACGTAGCGAGAATTGATGGTTGTTCTTCAATGAAAGTATATAGACTTATTGTAATACCAATAGCAAAACCAATGCTTGCAATAATCGCTCTTTGGTCATTTATAACACCATTTGTTGATTATTTATTGCCAAAAGTTTTATTAATAAATATTGATTCCTATACTTTAGCAGCAGGACTTAACACACTTATTACAGATCAAAGAACTCTTAACGAGCCAGTTTTTGCTGCTGGAGGACTTTTGATAGCAATCCCTATTGTAATCTTGTTTATTTCTCTTCGAAAACAATTAGTATCAAGGACTACTAGTGGAGATGTAAAAGCGTAGGAGGATTTTATTATGAAAGTTATTTTAGATAATATTGGGAAAAAAATACGAAGGACGAGAAGATTTTACGATTAGGAATATTAATCTTGAAATTGAAGATAAGGATTTTTGTGTAATTTTAGGACCTTCAGGTTGTGGAAAGACAACTCTTTTAAGAATGATTGCAGGACTTAATTCCATTACTGAGGGAAATTTAATTTTTGGAGATAAGCAAGTAAATAAAGTTCCTTCAAAAGATAGAGATATTGCAATGGTTTTTCAATCTTACGCACTTTATCCTCACATGACAGTTCATGAAAATATGGCCTTTTCTTTATCGATGAGAAAGCAACCTAAAAAATAATAAATGAGCGTGTTCTTGAAGCAGCAAAAATTCTTCGAATAGAAGATTATCTTTATTCAAAACCATCAGATATTTCTGGAAGATAACGTCAACGTGTTGCACTTGGATGAGCTATAGTCAGAAAACCAAAAGTATTTTTAATGAACGACAAAAAAATTCAGCAAGTTGGAAAGCCTAAAGATTTTTATGAGAAACCTCAAAATATATTTGTTGCAAAATTTATTGGATCTCCACAATGAATATTTTTAATGGAATTATTAAAAATGGAAAATTTGTCATGGATGATGAAAATATAATCGTAACTCCATCAGAGGAAGATTTATTAAAACTCAAAAACTATGAAGGTAAGAAAGTTTTCCTTGGAATAAGGTTATAAAGATTTCTTATGGGAGATAACGATAAGGATAGTTTTGACTGTGAACTAGATGTGGTTGAACTTTTAGGAAAAGAGAAAATAATGTATGCAAAACTTCCAAAAGGACGTGAAATTATAATATCAGTTCCAGGACATATAAATTATATACCAGGAAACACATACAAATTTTTATTTGATAGAGAAGTACTTCATTTCTTTGATAGTGAAACAGAGAAGCGTATAAATTAAAAAAGAAATAGCACTCATTTATTTGAGTGCTATTTTTGTCTGCTTGTATTAATCTTCTTTGCAATTTGATTTATATTGTTAGCTTGATTAAATTAAATGATAATAAGAAAGAGATAATATATTTAATATATTTTGAAAATAAGACACTAAGAGAAATTGTAAAACTAAAAATGTTTCTATTAAGAAGATTTATTAAATAAAAAATAAAGATATAAATGAAAATAGTGAATCTTCGTTAATTTATAAATTTTAAAACTCTATTTAGTGAATCAATTGAGTTAATCCAAATATCTGGCTCAAAACCAACTCCTTCAACAATATCATTGTATAATCTCAAATTACTTCCATAAATAATAGTTATTTTTGAATTTGGTAAAATACATTCGTTAGTAGCATCACTTATTTTCACTCCAGAGGTATTTGTTCCAATAAATATTACATTTTCAATATCTTTTAAAATTCTTACAAAAGTTTCTCCAGATGAAGCTGTATTATTATCTATAAGAACAAAAACTTTTGTATTGTTCTTAATTAAA
>JAGHEJ010000031.1 GCA_017889345.1 Clostridiales bacterium
AAGGTATGCAATTTGATAGAGGATATATAAGCCCATATATGGTAACTGATGCTGAGAAAATGGAAGCGGTTTTAGATGATCCATATATATTAATTACAGATAAGAAAATTACAAATATTCAAGAAATACTTCCAGTTCTTGAGCAAATTGTTCAACAAGGTAAAAAACTTTTAATAATAGCTGAAGATATAGAGGGAGAGGCTTTAGCTACTTTAGTTGTTAATAGATTAAGAGGAACATTTACATGTGTTGGTGTTAAAGCTCCAGGATTTGGTGATAGAAGAAAAGAAATGCTTAAGGATATTGCTATTTTAACAGGAGCACAAGTTATATCTGAAGAATTAGGATATGATATTAAAGAGACTTCAATAGATATGCTTGGAAGAGCTGAAAGTGTTAAAATAACAAAAGAGAATACAACAATTGTAGATGGTAAAGGAAATAAGGAAGAAATTAGTGAGAGAGTATCTCAAATAAGAAGACAAATTGAAGATACAACTTCAGAATTTGATAGAGAAAAATTACAAGAAAGACTTGCTAAACTTTCAGGAGGAGTTGCTGTAGTTAAGGTTGGTGCTGCTACAGAAACTGAACTTAAAGAGAAGAAATTAAGAATAGAAGATGCTTTAGCAGCAACTAAGGCAGCTGTTGAAGAAGGAATAGTTGCAGGTGGTGGAACTGCATATGTTCATGTTTTAAGAAAAATTGGTAATTTAACTTCAGAAGTTTCTGATGAGCAAGTTGGAATAAACATAATTTTAAGAGCATTAGAAGAGCCTATTAGACAAATTGCATTTAATGCAGGAGTTGAAGGATCTATTATAATAGATAAAGTTAAATCAAGTGAAGAAGGAATAGGCTATGATGCTTTAAATGGTAAATATATAAATATGGTTGAAAATGGAATTGTTGACCCTGCTAAAGTTACAAGAACAGCACTTCAAAATGCAGCATCAGTTGCATCTACGTTCTTAACAACAGAAGCGGCAGTTGTTGATCTTCCAGAAAAAGATAAGCCAATGGCGCCAGCACCAGGAATGGGAATGGACGGAATGTATTAAAATTGAAGGTTTGGATTTTATTCCAGACCTTTTTATTTTTTGTAAATTAAATAACTATAGTAATAAAAAGGAGACTATATGTACAAATTAATTATATAGAATTGTGTATGGTTGGAGGTAAGTATCATTTGTTAAAAAATTTTTTAAAGAGGAAACCTTCTGAAAATAATGAAAAAGATAATGGTGTTTTGTTAGAAAATACAATGGTAGATAATGATATAAAAACAGAGGAACAAAGAGAATTTATAAAAGATGTTAAGGATTTAGAAGAGATAAAGAAAGCATTACTAGGGATAGAAACTAAAAATTTAGAATTTAATGAAAAAACAGATAGAATTTTGAAATATGTAAACTCACAGCAAAATATGTTTGACACTATAGAAAGAGATGCGATAGATAGAATAGATGATTATAAAAATATGAATGCTATTCTTGAAAATATATTTAAGATAATAAAAGAGGAAGAAGACTTAGTTTTAGATGGTGGTAATAAGATAAATTTTTTAATGTCTAATGTAGATAGGTTAATTGATAACTTTTCAAAAATAAATAAGGTATTTGAGCATTTAAATAATAAAATTATGGATATAAATAAATTTACAGAGGTAATAAATAAAATTTCAAGTCAAACTAATTTATTAGCTTTGAATGCATCAATTGAAGCAGCTAGAGCAGGTGAAGCTGGAAAAGGTTTTGCAGTTGTTGCAGAGGAAGTTAGAAAACTTGCAGAAGAAACTAAGAAAGCATCAGAACACATAAATAAAACAATAGACCAAATTACTAAGGAAACAGAAGAGATTTCTCATAAAATGAGAGAAAATATATCTGAAATCACTGTTATAAAAGAGTCTTCTGAAGATACTGTAAATACTTTGGAATCTTTAAAGCAAATTAATAACAAAAATTATGCAGAAATTGAAATAATAAGAGATAAGTCTAAGGAATCGAGACAACTTATTCAAACTATGTCAAATGAATTTACAAAAATGAGAGATGTATTTAGGCTAAAAGAAGGAACGATGAAGGATATTTTAGAAATGTGTGCTTATTATGTTGAAAATTTAGATATGCTAAAAGAAATTGTAAATAAAAATGAATAAAATGTTTATTTAATTATGAATATATGAAAAGGTTTTTGGAATAATTTTACTATTATATTAATTGTTGTATGAGGTGATAGTAAATGAAATTTCAAAACAAAAAGAAAGATGGATTCAGTATTATTGAGGTAATGGTATCTTTTGTTATTATACTTATTATAGTTCTTTTAATAGGTCCAAATTTATTTTCTACGTATGAACGTTCAAAAGAAATGTCTAAAGTTAGTGATGCAAATGCTATTATAAATGCTGTTGATATACATAATTTAACTTTATTTGTAGAGGGTGAATTAGATCCTGTATCAGATAGTATGACTATGTCTGAGTTTAAAAAAATAAATAATGAAAAGAATTATTTAAATAATTGGCCTAAGTGGATTGAAGACTCTATGACATTAAAAGATATAAGAAATATAGCTAACAATAATAATAAAAATGAGCTTATATCTATGATAGAGGATAATAAAGTATAAATATGATATTTTTAAATATAGCTTTAATTTCAATATTTTTAAGTTTTATAATGAATACGTTTGTTATAAAAATTATAGGAATTGTAGATTGTGATATATTGGGTATTAATACTAAAAATAAATCATTTTTAACAATTTATAAAGATGTATTTAGAAATAAAAATATATTTATAAGATTTTTAATATTAGGAATAATTTTTATAGTTTTAAACTATATAATCTTATCTAAGATATTTTTAGAGTTTAATATTATTTCAATCTATAACTATTTAAAGTATTATTATTTATTTGTAGTTTTATATATATTTGCTTTTATAGATTATGTCACTTATTATGTGTATACAATATTGTCATATCCTTTAATAATTTTTTCATTATTAATTTTTATGCTTTCTTTTTTAAATAAACAAAATTTCAAGAATAATTTAGAAACTATAATATTGATAAGTTTCATGTATTTATTAATAAAAGGATTTAAATTTTTAGGAGATGGAGATTTTGATATTTTATTAATAGTTGTTTTTACATTAGGTGTTTTACCAACTATTTTTATTTTCTATTTATCTATTATAATGTCTGGGCTCACATCTATCATCATATTGGTACATAATCGATTTAAATTAAAAAGTAATAAAATTCCTTTTATACCATTTATATTTATAGCTACATTTATATTTATAATTTTTAGAATTTAAATCAATTTAAAAATTAAAATAGTATTGAAAGTTATACCATATAGTAGTACAATTGTATAAATATACGTAGTGCATTGGTTGAAGATAAATATTTATTTATGGCATAATTTGGGGTTAATTTAAAAAATAGTTTAATAATGAAAAAATGAGTATAAAAACTTTAACATATTATAAGTAAAATAAATAAGTGTTAAGCTAAATAATATTTATTACTTGAAAATTAAATTTGCTATTTTGATGCCCTAATTAACAGTTTGTTATTTTGTTAATTTGTGCATCTTTTTTTTATTAAATATTTAGGTGGTGTAATAGATTAATGAAGCAGTATATAATAAGGAGATTATTATTATTTATACCAATAATATTTGGAATATCTTTTATTCTATTTTTTCTATATGTTTCATCACCAGGAGATCCGTTGTCAGGAATAATTGCAACACAACCTGGTATAACAGCTGAAAGGATTGAGGAGTTAAGGGTTTTATATGGACTAGATGGAAATATTTTTGAAAGATATTTTAACTGGTTAAAGAACGCTGTAAGATTTGATTTCGGAGTTTCATTGACTTTTAAGGAATCTGTTAGTTCAATATTAGGAGTGTACATTTGGAACTCATTTTATTTGAATGTTTTAGCTTTTCTATTTTCAATTTTTGTTTCCATTCCATTAGGAATTTACATTTCTACTAGACATGGTAAGGCTCTAGATAAATTCGTTTTAACATTTTCATTATTGTTTACTTCTTTACCAACATTTGTATTAGGAATAATAGCAATAAAATATATCGCTCCAATTTTTGGATTACCTATAATTGGTATGACAACAATAGGAAGCAATTATACGGGATTTGCATATGTAAAGGATGTTTTATATCATACCATTTTACCATTTGCTATTTTAAGTTTATTTAGCTTAGCTGGAACTCTTAGGGTTGTTAAAACTTCAATGCTTGAGGTAATAAAACAAGATTATATAAGAACTGCTAGGGCAAAGGGTGTAAAGGAAAAAACAGTCATTTATAAACATGCTTTTAGAAATGCTTTAATTCCACTTATACCTATAATAGTTGGAGGAATTGTAGTTTTATTTAGTGGTTCTATAATAATAGAGCAAGTTTTTGGTTGGCCAGGAGTGGGTAATATAACTTATCAAGCTATTTTAAATAGAGATTATCCTTTATTAATGGGAGCTGCTATGTTTTATGCTGTTCTTACTATTTTTTCAAATTTATTAACAGATATTGTTTATGCAGTTGTAGATCCAAGGATAAGGCTTAAATAGGAGGTAATATTGTGAGGCAAGATAAAGAATTAATAATTCAAGAAAATTCTCAAAATCAAAATACAGAAGAGAATTATAAAACAGAATCACCATATATGATGATATTAAGAAGATTTTTAAAAGATAAGTTAGCCATAGCGGGGCTTGTAATGCTTATAGCAATATTATTTTTAATTTTAATTGTACCTATTTTTACAAAGGATCCAGCAGCAATAGATGTTACTATGAAAAATAAGCCGCCATCACCTGAGCATATTTTAGGTACAGATGCTCTTGGACGAGATATGTTTGCAAGAGTGTTAGAAGGTGGAAGGTTTTCTTTTTTCGTTGGATTTGCTGCAACTATTATATCGGTATTTTTAGGAACTATTTTGGGACTTATTGCAGGGTATTATGGTGGAGTTATAGATATGATTATAATGAGGGTTGTTGATATATTAATGAGTATTCCAACATTACCTTTATTAATTATATTAGCAGCTTTTTTATCAGATTTAGAGGTAAATCCAAAATATAGAATTTATATAACTCTTGGATTGTTGGCCTTTATATTTTGGACGACATATTGTCGAAATATTAGAGGAATAGTATTACTGTTAAGAGAGCAAGAGTATATGCAAGCTACAGAAGCATTAGGTTTTTCTACATTTCGAAAATTATTCGGACATTTACTACCTAATATATTACCTTATGTAATACTTTATATTGCAACTGGTCTTGGTAGTATGATGATTTTTGAGGCAAGTTTGAGTTATTTAGGACTTGGTGTGCAACCACCATATGCATCTCTTGGAAATTTACTACAATCAACTCGTAATTTCTTTGATTTAACAAGGAGAGTTTGGTTATGGATTCCACCTACTGTATTATTGTTTGCGTCTGTATTGTCAATTAATTTAGTTGGTGAAGGACTAAGAAATGCTGTTGACCCAAGACTTAAAAAGTAGGAGGATTAATAATGGGAAAAAACGTAGTAGAGTTTAAAAATCTTTCTATCTCTTTTAAAACAGAAGAAGGGATAGTTCGAGCAGTAAATGATGTGAGCTTTGAAGTACGAAAAGGCGAGGTACTTGGAATTGTTGGTGAATCTGGTTGCGGTAAATCAGTTACATCTATGTCACTTATGAGACTTTTACCCGTTCCACCTGCTATATACGAGTCAGGAAGTATTAATTTAAATGGTGTTGACATTTTAACTCTTTCAGAAGAAGAGATGAGAGAAAAAAGAGGATCAGAGGTTGCAATTATATTCCAAGAACCAATGACTTCTCTTAATCCGGTTTTAAAAATTGGATTTCAAATTTCGGAAGTTATGCTTATTCATGAAAAAATATCTAAAGAAGAAGCTAAGAAACGTGCTATTGAAATGATAAAGTTGGTTGGAATTCCAAGAGCTGAAAGAATTTATGATTCATATCCACATGAGTTATCTGGTGGAATGAGACAAAGAATAATGATTGCAATTGCTCTTGCTTGTAATCCAAAAGTTTTAATTGCAGATGAGCCAACAACTGCACTAGATGTCACAATTCAAGCACAGATTTTAGATTTGATAAAAGATATGAAGAAAAAGTTTGATACATCTATTATGATGATAACTCATGATTTAGGGGTTATTGCTGAAATGGCTGATTATGTTGTAGTAATGTATGCAGGTAAGGTCGTTGAGAAAGGAAGAGTTATGGATATATTTAAAAATCCACAGCATCCTTATACGATAGGTCTTATGAAATCTAAGCCAACTTTTGAAGGAAAAAATGAGAAATTATATTCCATACCAGGTCAAGTACCAAATCCAATGAATCTTCCTAACTATTGTTATTTTTATGATAGATGTGATAAAAAGAAGGATTCTTGTAAACAAGGTATACCAGAGTTAGTTTATATTGAAAATTCGCATTATGTTTCCTGTTATCAGATTGATAAGGAGGTAAAATAATGAGAGATAAAAATATACTTGAAGTTAAAAACCTTAAAAAATATTTTCCTATTAAAAGTGGAGTTTTTCATAATGTAGTAGGTAATGTTAAAGCTGTTGATGATGTATCTTTTGAAATTAAAAAAGGAGAAACATTTTCTTTAGTTGGTGAATCTGGTTGTGGTAAATCAACACTTGGAAGAACTGTTTTAAGGTTAACTGATAAGACGGATGGAACCGTAAAATTTAATGGCGTTGATATTCATAAATTATCAAAGCAAGAAATGAGAAAATTAAGATTAAAAATGCAAATTATTTTTCAGGATCCATTTAGTTCTCTTAATCCTAGAAAAACTGTAAGTGATATTATAGGTGAAGCGTTAATTGCTCATAAATTTGTAAATAGCAAAAAGGAATATTACGATAAAGTAACTGAGGTTATGGATATATGTGGACTTGCTAGATATCATATGAAGCGTTATCCTCATGAGTTTTCAGGAGGTCAAAGACAGAGAATATGTATAGCCCGTAGTCTTATTTTAAATCCAGAATTTATAGTTGCAGATGAGCCAGTTTCAGCTCTTGATGTTTCTATACAATCTCAGATAATAAATTTATTGCAAGATTTTCAAGAAAAATATGGATTTAGTTATTTATTTATATCTCATGATTTAAGTGTTGTGAGACATATTAGTCATAAAGTTGGGGTTTTATATTTGGGATCACTTGTTGAGGTTGGAGATAAAAATTCTTTATATGATAAACCCCTACATCCATATACACAAGCTTTAATATCTTGTGTACCTATTCCAGATCCAGAAAGAAAACTCGATAGAATTATATTAAAAGGGGATATACCAAGTGCTTCAAATCCTCCTTCGGGATGTAAATTTCATACAAGATGTGCGTATGCCAAGGATATTTGCAAGCAAGAGGTTCCGATTTTAAAAGAAGTAAGTAGTGGACATAAAGTAGCGTGTCATTTATACTAGTAAATATTAATTAGGTTTTAATAATTTTAATTATTGAAATATATAAAATTTTTATGAGGAGGACAAGAGATTGAAAAAGAGAAAATTAATTGGTGTAATAGGAGTATTCCTAGGTGTTTTCTTTACATTTTCTTCTTGTACATCAGGTAATAGCAGTAGTGATAGTAATTCTAACCCCGGTGTTACTCAATCGTTAGGAGTTAATCTTGTAAATGGTACAGGAGAGTATGATCAAGATACTTTGTATTTAATAGGATCAAATCCAGATGGAGTTCCAAGTGCTGCAAAAAACAGAACAGATACTTTAGTAGTAGGTATAGTTAATCCGCAGGGTGTGTTTAACCCATACTTATATGATTCGGCTTATGATGGAGATATTATTAAAACTATATGGTCACCACTTCTTGAAATAAATTTTGATGGAACAGTTAAAGATGGTATTGCTAATATGCCAACAGTTTCTGAAGATGGTAAAACATATACATTTACATTGAAAGATGGTGTTAAATGGCAAGATGGAACACCAGTAACTTCTGATGACTTTGAATTTACCTTTAAGTATTTGATGGATAAAACATATGCAGGTAGATTTGAAAGAGACGGATTAGATATAGAAGGCTGGGAAGCTTATAGGGATGGAACTAGTGATTCGATCTCAGGATTTAAGAAAATTGATGATAAGACTTTCTCAGTTACATTAGATACTCCAAATGCTAAGAGTATATATTATTTTGCAGGTTTCTATCCACTTGCAAAACATGTGTATGGAGTTGATTATGTTCAAGGAGATGCAAAAGCGTTAGATAAATATAACAGGACTCCATTTGGAAATGGTACTTATAAATTTGTAAATTACAAAGATGGTGAGGAAGTAACTCTTGTTGCCAATGAGTATTTCTACAAGGGAGAACCAAAAACTAAAAACTTAGTTTTTAAAGTAGTAAATGAAACTAACCAATTATTACTTTTACAAAATGGAGATATAGATATCATTAGACAAGGTTTAACTGTTACAGATGAGAACTTACAACTTCTTGATCAATTAGGATATGCTAGTGCTGGTATAACTGATAATCTTGGATATGGATATATAGCAATAAACCATGGATCTGAAATTATGCAAGATAAAAATGTAAGAAAAGCTTTAGCTTATGGTTTAGATAGAGAAGCAGTTGTTCAAACAGCATTTGGTGATCAAGGAGAGGTAATAAATGTACCTCAATCTAAAGTTTCTTGGGCATTCCCAGAAGATGGAGATTTTGAAACTTATCCATATGATCCAGAGAAGGCAAAAGCTCTTCTTGAAGAAGCTGGATGGAAAGTTGGATCAGATGGGATAAGAGAGAAAGATGGTAAGAAATTATCACTTAAATTTTTAGCTTCATCTCCAAACTCAGTAAATGATGCGTTAGTACCTATAATGATTCAAAATTATAAAGATATTGGTATAGAGTTAAAAGCAGAACAAATGGAGTTTAGAACATTACTTGAGAAACAAAAAGAGGCGATGGAAGGTAAATTTAATTATGATTTAGCATTCTTAGCTTGGGGATTAACTCCAGATCCAGATGCATCTACTGTATTTGGAACAAATGGATCAAGTAACAAAGTACTATATTCAAATCCAAAAGTAGATGAGTTATTAAAGAAGGCTTTATACGAAATGGATCAAGCTAAAAGAGCAGAGTTATATGCAGAATTATATAAAGAGCTTGCAGATGACCTACCATATATCTTCTTATATCAGAGAAAAAATATGGATGCTGCTCTTTCAAGAGTTAAAGGAATTGATGGTGTAACTCCTTATAGATCATTTATAGATGATATAGAGAAAGTTTACTTACAATAATATTTTTACAAACCTTGCCTTTGGTAAGGTTTGTTTAATTTTTTAGGAAATGGAGAGATTGCATGGGGAAATTTATAAAAATAACGAGCATTTTATTAATAGTTTTTGGTTTAGGATTATATTTATTTTCCTCTAAAAATTTTGATGGTAATGAAAATTTAGTTTTAGAAAATGGGAGAAATGAATTTGATAGTAAGACTTTGTATTTGAGAAGTAGTTTTCCAGAAAAAATACCTCAAAAAGCTTTAGATAGGAAAGATACTTTAATAATTGGAGTTCCTTCTCCTAATGGAATTTTTAATCCAGCTTTTGCAATTGCTGCAAATGATGTTGATATAAATGATGCTATGTGGGATCCAATTCTTGAAATTGATGGTAACGGAGAAATTTCAGATGGAATTTGTTATATGCCAGAAATTATTTTAGAGAATAACATGTATGTTTTTACTTTAAAAGATGGTGTTAAATGGCAAGATGGAACACCAATTACTTCAAAAGATATTGAATTTACTTTTAAAGTTCTTATGGATAAAACTTATCCTGGAACTTTTGAGAGAGATAACTTTGATGTTTTAGGTTGGGAAGATTATAGAGATGGAAAGAAAGATTATATAGAAGGATTTAGAATTATTGATGATAGGAAATTTTCTATAACTTTTAACTCAATAAATGCTAAGAAGGATTATTATTTTGAGAGAATTAAACCTCTTGCTCTTCATGTTTATGGAAAAGATTATGTTCAGGGACACGCTGAGGATTTGGAAAAATTTAATAAGACTCCTTTTGGAAATGGACCTTATAAATTTCAGCAGTATATAGAAGGAGAAGAACTTAGGCTTACTTCAAATGAGTATTATTACAAAGGAGAAGCAAAAATTCCTAATCTTATTTTTAGAATTGTAAATGAGAGTAATCAATTGTCTCTTTTAGAAAATGGGGATATTGATATTATACGAAAAAATGTTTTAGCAACTAAGGATAATTTAGAGTTATTAGATAAAATGGGATTTGTTGAAGGAGTTTTGACAGATTATTTAGGATATGGATATATAGCAATAAATCATAAAGAAAAAATTATGCAGGATAAAAATGTAAGGAAAGCTTTAGCTTACGGACTTGATAGAGAAACAATTGTTAATGCTTGTTTTGGAGATTTCGGAAGTGTTATAGATATTCCTCAAAATAAAAATTCTTGGGTGTATCCTAAAGATGAAAAATTTTTTAAATATGAGTATAATCCTAAAAAAGCCAAAGAGCTTCTTGAAAAATCTGGTTGGAAAATTTCAGATGATGGAATTAGGGTTAAAGATGGAGAGAGGTTATCTCTTAAATTTTTATATAGTACAGGAAATGAAATAAATGATATATTAATTCCTATTATGATTGAAAATTATAAAGATATTGGTATTGAAATTTTAGCTGAGCAAATGGAGCATAAAACACTTCTTCAAAGGCAGATTGATGCTAAAAATGGAAACTATTCTTACCATTTAGCTTCAATGTTTACTCCTTTTGCAAATCCAGATCCAGATTCTTCTTCAAGGTTTTCAACAACAGGTCCATCAAATAGAATTTCTTATTCAAATGAAAAGGTGGATAAGCTTTTAAATGATGCTTTACTTGAGCTTGATAAAGAAAAGCGTAAGAAAATTTATGGAGAACTTTATAGAGAATTATCTGATGATTTACCTTATATATTCTTATATGAAAATAAGAATATTGATGTTTATTCAAGTAGAGTTAAGGGCATGGAGAACATAAGTCTTTATAGATGGTTTAATAAAGATTTAGAAAAATTATACTTTGAATAGTAAGAAAGCTATCTTAATTTTAAGATAGCTTTTTATATTGTAATAATTGGTCTTATTTGAGTTTGTTTTAAGGCGCACTCAATAGTTTTTATAATTTTTGAATAGTCTGCAACTAGGGAATTTGGTTTTTTAACTATATCATCTTGTTTCATTGGAGCGAAATAAATATTTTTAGTGTTTAGAAGTTTTGAGATATTTTGAAGAGTTAAACCAAGAGCATCATTTGATGAAAGAGCTATTACTAGAGGTTTGTTCTGACATCTTAAAAATGATTTCATTGCCATTGTAACTGGCGTATCATTTATTCCGTTTGAAAATTTTCCTAAAGTGTTTGATGTACAAGGTGCAACAAGTAGTATATCTAAAATGTTTTTAGGGCCAATTGATTCAGCACCTTCAATTGTTTTTATTATGGGATTTTTTGTTTTGCTTTGTAAAAATTCAATTGTTTTTTCAGGAACTATAAATCTATTTTTAATGGTTTGAACGCTAGATGAAATTATTGGAAAAATTTCTGCTCCAAGTTCAATAAGTTTTTTCATGAGTTTAAATGTTTCATCAAATGTACAAAAAGAACCTGTAAGTGCATATCCGATCTTTAATCCTTTTAAAATTTCCATAGATTACTCCTTTTTAACATTAATAAAAGAAAACTTATATAAAAAAAATATTCTTTAAAGGTTAAAAGGTGACTTTAAAAAAGCA
Source organism: Clostridiales bacterium (assembly GCA_017889345.1). GTDB lineage: Bacteria > Bacillota > Clostridia > Clostridiales > Clostridiaceae > Dwaynesavagella. Next base: position 11,887 of record JAGHEJ010000031.1, read on the forward strand.
TCCATAAATTTTTATGGATGCTTTTTATAAATATTTATATAAAATTTTTCAAAATCTTTTGAAGATGAGAGAATAAAATTATGTAAATTTATACTCAATTTAATTGAAGAATTTTTATCGTAGTTTTTTGTAAATTCATCTTTAACATAAGTTAAATGAATTTCATCATAATAAGGATTAAAATATTCGTAAAGTTGTTTTCCTCCAATTATAAAAACATTTTTATCTTTAGATAAATTTAAAATTTGATTTAAATCTCTAGTAACTTCGTAAGAATTATCAGAAGGATTTTGAAGAGTGGTTGATACTATAATATTTTTTCTGTTTGGAAGAGGAGAAGAGTTTAAACTTTCAAAAGTTTTCCTTCCCATAACTACAATATTATTTAATGTCTTTTCTTTAAAAATTTTTAGATCCTCTTTAAAATGATAAATTAAATCGTTGTTTATTCCTAAAGAATTATATTTATCAATACATGCAATTAAATTTAACATGAATTTTCCTTTCTATATTCCAAGTTCAAATTTAAGTTGTGGGGAAGAGTAGTTATAATTTAAAAGTTCAAAATCATTTATTGTAAAATCGTAAAAATCTGTTTTATCTGTATTTAATTTTAAAATTGGTTGATTTCCATTTTCTCTATTAAGAAGAATGTTTGCAGCTTCGAAATGTCTATCATATATGTGAAGATTATTTACAACTCTTGTAAATTTTCCAGGTACAAGACCGCATGATTTTGAAATCATCATTTGAAGAGCAACATATTGAATACAGTTTATTGACGCTGCAACTAAAAGATCAGAGCTTCTTTGAATAAGCATTAAATCTAAAAAATTATCTCTAACAGAAAAAAGCGTTTGAAAGGCACAGGGATTTAATCCATCGCTTTCTGAAAAATCATTTTCTTGCCAAAGACTTATAATGTGGCGTCTTCCATAAGGGTCATTTTTAATTCTATCTAGAAGTTTATTAATGAGATTATATTTTCTAACGGTTTCACCATAACGAACTCCAATTGTGCCAGGAAATTTTTTACTTTCCCAATCGTCCCACCAATGAATGTTATATTTGTTTTTAAGAATGCTTAAGTCTGAGGTTTGGTCTTGATATATCCAAAGAATTTCTTTAATTGCACTTTCAACGGAAATTTTTCTAAGAGTAATTATTGGAAATTCATTTTTAGATATGTCGTAAGTTTCTGTGTAGTGGGTTATGAATTTTGTATAAGCAGGAGTGCCATCTTTATATTTTGGTCTAGGATTTTTATCATAAACTCCATTATTTAGGATTTCTTTAATACAATTTTTGTGATTTATATCAGCAATACATACCATATTTTTTAAAATTCCTTATCCATAAAATTTTAAATATATATTACTAGATTTTAAAATTAAATTCTATGGAAAAATTTTACTTATTAGAGAATGAACATACGGATTACATAATATATTTAACTTAAATAGTTGGGAGATTAAAATAAGTTTAGAGGTGATTATGTGAATTGTTGTTTGGTTATAGATATTTCAAAGATAAATTTAAAAATATATAGTATTACATTTAAAGAAGATAAAATATTTATGCAAGAAATTCATAGATGCTCAAAAATTACAACGAGAAATAAAGAATCTAAACTAACTTTAAATGTGGATAAAATAATTGAAGAAATAAATGAATCTTTAGTTAGTGTTAAACAAATTGGATATAATGTTGAATCTATTTCTGTAAATTCTTCTATTAATGAACTTGTATTACTTGATGAAAATAATAATTTAATTCGAGATATTGTTATTGATTATAGTTCGAATTCGAATTATTTAAACAAAATATTAAATGAGCTTGGAATGGCTTATATTTATAGAAAAACGGGTATGAGTTTAAATCCAAATAATGATTTATATAAATTAATGAGATATAAAGAATTGTATCCAAAGGATTTTTCAAGAATAAGAAATATTCTTTCAATAAGTGACTATATAAATTTTAAATTAACAGGAAAAATATGTAATGAAAAAACTTATGTTTCATTAACTCAATTTTTTAATTTTAGAAGTCAAAATGTTGATAAAGATATTTTAAATTATTTAGGAATTAGAGATAATATAGAATTTAATGTTATAGATCATGGAAAAATTGTAGGAAATTGTAAAGTAAATGGGGCTAGTGTTATAGCACCTTATGGAAACAATTTAATGTCATCATTTTTTACAACAGATATTACAAATAAGAATTCTATTTTTATAATAAATTCTTATGAAGGAATCATAGGTTGTACAGAAGATTACGCTAAAATGTATTTAGAGGGAGTAAGATATGATTTAAATCACCAATTATTTGATAGTAATTTGGTAAAAATATTTAAAAATATTCCTTGTTATAGATTGCTTGACGATTTTTTGAAAAATGTTGAGAATAATTATATGATTGAAAATGTTTGGAGAGATGTGGGAAATAATATGAAAATTGATTATATAATTGATTTTGATAGTGATGTATTTAGAAACACAGCTGCTCTCATGAACATGGTGAAGTATTATTTTGAATTTAGGTTAAATAGTATGCCTGATTCTATGTCGGATTTTATAAGAATTGTTTATAATAGCTTTGCTATTTATTATAAGAAGTGTATAAAGTCGTTAGAGAAAATAACTGGAGGAATTTTTGATAAGGTTTGCATGGTTGGAGATTATAATATGAATGAATCATACAACCAATTTATAACAGATGTTATTTTAAAAGATTTAGAAATTGGGCCAAAAGATTCTGGGGTAATTGGAAATGCAGTTAATCAATTATTATCTCTAGGAAAAATTAAAGATGTTAAAGATGTTTATGGGTTTTTGAAAAATTCTTTTAACTATAAAATTATTAAGTATAGTGGGAAGAAAATAGATTATAAAAATTTTGAAAATATAGTGTAAGAGAAAGCCATCCTTATTAAGGTGGCTTTATTTTTATATAAATATGGATTTTTTGAAAAATTTTATGGTATAATTGAATTTAATTTTATACCTTGGGGGGATATTTATGAAAAAGTACGTAACCAGAATTAGTGGATCTAATCATTACATATATAAAATTGGTTTTGGAACTTATGACCTTTTAAAGAGTGGACTTGATTCTGAAAAAATAAAAGAGCTTCTTACAGATTTTGTATCAATGGGTGGAAATGTAATTGATACTTCAAGATATGATGTTGGATTTAGAGGGGACGAGGTTGAACAAGCTCAAAAATTAGTTGGTGAATGGGTTTTATCTTCTAGGAAAAGACAGATTGCGTGTTTAATTGGGAAGAGTAATTATTTATTATCAAAAGATAATAAGGAAAAGGCTTTAAATCATGATTTAGAACACACTCTTAAAAATTTAAGCACTTATTATGTTGATGTATTTTTAGTTAATGGTGATGATGAAACAACGGAAGTTTCATCAATAATAGAGAAGTTAGAGCATTATAAAACTCAGGGTAAAATATTAAGTTATGGTTGTTCAAATTGGAAGCCTTATAGAATTAGACAAGCTATGGAATTTGCAAGAGAAAATAATTTTGATGGGTTTAAAGTAAATCAAATGTTTTGGAATATTGGATCAACATACATGAATTCATTTAAAGATTGTGAAGCTTATGTAAAAATGGATGAGGAAATGATGAGCATACATAAAGAGTTTGATATTCTTGCAATGCCATATGGTTCTTTAGCAAAAGGATTTTTTGCTAAACTTTATACAAATGAAACAGAACCTGGAACAATAGATATTGAAAGTTTAAAACAAAATTCTCCTTATTATACAGATGAAAATCTTAAGTTATATGAAAGAATGAAAGAAATAGGAGAGAGATATATCGCTTCTCCAGGTTGGGTTGCTCTTGGATATTTATTTAATCAAGAAATTGATACGTGTCCTATTTTATCTTGTAGAAATTTAGGTCAATTAAAAGAGGCCTTTGAAGCTGTTGATAGAAAGTATACTTATGATGATTTTAAAGATTTAATTTCTAATAAGGAAATGGTGTTTGCTTAATATAAAATTTAAAATAAGGAATAGAAGAACGGATTTGTTTAGGTGATGAAATATGAATGAAAATGGAATTGAAATAAAAAATATTTTGAAAGATAGCATAGTTTTTCATATTCCTCTGAAGTATATGATGAACGCAATTAAAATTGAAATTGAAAATTTACCATTTAATCGTGTTAATGTTGATTTATATCAAATTGAAATTAAGGGTCTTATTCCTGGAAAGACTTATGAAAATTTATATTTAAAAATATTTGATACTAATGATGAGTTTAAAAAATTTAAAATAGATAGTTTTAAAACTCTTGAGGGAAATAATACGGAAAAAATGATTGTTAAATTTTATGAAGAAGTTTTAGAAGAGGAGATTAAGGAGAATAAATTTAATTATTGGAACAAGAAAATATCTTCTAATGAGAAAACTTTTAAGGAATTTTGTGAGTATGTTTTGAAGATAAACAAATTTTCTGTGAAAAAATTAAGTGACATGGAATTTTTAAATCTCATTTATAGAATACTAATTAATGATTTTACGAATGATGTATTATATTTTTGGACATTTTATTTTGAATTTAAGCTTAAGAGTTTGAGTGTTATTGATAGACGAAAACAAATTTTTAGTAAAATATTTCAAGAGTATAGTAGTTCATGCGATAGAGAGTTAATTTATTAATTATAATTTTAAAGTGAGGTATTTAAATAAGTGAAAAAGTTTTTTGGTGACATTAAGAATCATAAATTTTTCTTGATATTTATTATGATTTTAATACTTCTAATTGCTTATAAGGCATTTGATTATATTCCTGCAGCGTGGGAGAGTACTAAAAATTTCACTCTCAAAGTTGTAGATATTGCAACACCAATAACTATTGCAATTGTTATGTCTTATATTTTAAAGCCATTAGTTAATTTGGTTGATAGAATTTATCTTAAGCTTTTTTATAAAATGAAGAAAGATGATCCAATAGATAAGATTCCGAAGAAACAATTTTCAAGAATAAGACTTTTAACTGTTTTAACAGTTTTAGTGGTGTTAGGTTCGTTAGTTGTAATTTTATTTATGTTTATACTAGAGCCATTTATAAATAGTGTAAAATCTCTTATAAAGGAATTACCAGCTTTTGTAACTACAGCAGCAAATTTTTTAAATAATCTTGAGATAGATCCGAAGGTTGTTTCTGAAATAACTCAGAAGGTAAATCAATTTTTAAATACAAATCTTGCAAATCTTTTAAATACATCAGTAGCAACATTAACTTCATTTATTTCAAATACGGGAATTTTCATATTTAATTTTTTAATTGCGGTAATTTTATCTGTATATATTTTGAGAGATAAAGAAAAGATTGGAAGATTCTTTGGAACTTTAATTGATATTATTTTCTCTGAGAATTTTTCGAAGAAATTTAAAAATTTCGCTGTAGATTTTGATAAAATATTTAGTGGATATTTTACGGGTGTAATTGTAGATGCAATGTTTGTTGGATTTTGTTCATTTGCTCTTACAGCAATAATAAAGAATCCATACTCAGTTATAATTGGAGTTTTAGCAGGAGTGAGTAACGTGATACCATATTTTGGTCCATTAATTGGAGCTTTAGGAGCTTTAATTTTAGGATTGCCGTCAGGACTTACAACAGCTTTACTTGGATTTATTTTACTTATCTTATTTCAACAAATAGAAGGGAATCTTATTCAGCCTAAAATACTTGGAGACTTTGTAGGGCTTCCACCTCTTGTTGTAATTATATGTATAATAGTTGGTGGAGGACTTTTTGGAATAGTTGGAATAATTTTATCTTTACCAACGGTTGGAGTTATATCCCTTTATTATAAGAGATACTTGGAAAAAATTAATAAAGAATTGTAATGAAAAAGTGTATTGAATTAATCAATACACTTTTTGTTTTTATACTTGTTTTAATGAAAATATATTTCCGTCTTCATCGTAAAATTCTGTAAAAATTCCAAAGCCAGTATTTTCTGGTTCTTTTGTAAATTTAACACCTTTTGATGAAAGTTCTTCGTATATTTTTTGAATATCTTTTGTGAAGAAAGTAATTATACTTTCAGATTTTTGAGCATTTTCTCTTAAAGATTTAGGATAAAGAACAATTGAAGTGTGGCTTCCTTTTGGAACAACTTCTAACCATAAATATTTTCCCATAGGTTGGCTACATTTAACTTCAAATCCAACTTTTTCAGTCCAAAACTTTTTAGCTTTCTCTTGATCTTCAACAAATGTAAATATGTTACAAACATGATCTATCATTTAAAACCCCTCCAATTAAAAAATATTTAATTTTATAATGACTTATAGTACAATTTTTTTCAATTTACCTGGTCATTATTCAATTAATATTAAAAAAATTAATATATAGTTAATAAAAAATAGGAAAATTGAAAAAAATATTGTATACTTGAGTTAGTTTGAACAAATAAGGTTACAATATCAATAAAGGTATGATATTTAATTTTTTTATTTAATGAGTTAAAGGTGATAAAGTATGGATGATAGTTTGAAAAAGTATCAAGAGGTATTAATCAATTTAACTTTGGAGAATAAGACGATATATTTAGATAAAATTGATAGAAATAATTTTTTAGATTTACATGAATTTAAAAATTATAACAAGGAGTTATACGACTCTTTTATAAATTTTGTATTTGATGAGGAGATTGAGAAAGTAGAGTTAATTTCAAATCCTCTTGAGTGGCAAAGTTTAGAGATACAAAGAATAAGGGAGAAATCTGAGCAAGAGAAATTGTGTAAATCAAATAGTGTTGATGATGATGAGTATAAAGATTTTTTAGAGGATTTTTATGTAAAAAAGGTTTCAAAGGAATTAGAAATTTTAAATAAAAATTACATCAATATGTTGAACATAAATTTTGATTTAGAAGTTTTGTGCGGAAAGAAACAAGAACGAAATTTATATATTGGATATCCCTTTATAGAGGGATATATGGATATGCAGACTTATTTGAACATGCCACTTTTTTTAATTCCTGTGAAAATATTTAATGAGAAAAATGCTTGGTACATACAGAAGAATTTTAATGATAAGGTTGAGATAAATAAATATTTGCTTCTTATGATTGAAAAAATTATGAATAAGAAGATTGATATTAAAACGGAGTATGATTTTAATAAAGAATTTAAACGAGATGTTGTTTATTATGTTTTAGATCTTTTAAAGACATCAAATATTACTTTGAGTTTTGTATCAGGATTTTTAAATACAGGAATTGAAAAATTTTCTGGAAAATTAAGACCTTTAATTGATGGAAAACCTTACATTAAAGTTAGAAATTTTATGATTGGTGGAAATTTTAAAACAATAGATGGATTTTTTAAAGAGTATGAAGAGTTAGATAATTGTAAAGAGCTAGGAAATGTTGTAACTAGTTTTGTTAATGGAGAGAAGAAAGTTAATCAAAAAGATTTTAAACAAGAAGAGTTAAATAACAAGTTATATATAAAAGATACTCTTGATTTTGCTCAACAGGAAGTTTTAAAAAGGAGCAACCATGAAGAAATTTCTGTAATTAATTCTCCGATTGGAACGGGAAAAATCACAACAATATCTAACTTTATATTGGATAAGCTTGGTAGAAATAAAAAAGTGCTTGTGGTTTCTAAAAGCAATGATTCTCTTTTGGAAATAAATAAGCGATTGAAAAATATAGATTCTGTTATTATTAATTTAAACAAGAATGCAGATTTTTTAAATAAATTTAAGATTTCTTTAGAAGAAAATTTAAACAAGAATCTTGATGAAAATATTTTTGAAGATTTTGAAAAGACAATTGAAAATATCGACAACGAATATAATTTTATAATTAAAGCTAATGAAATTTATAATAAAATGAGTAAATTTGGATTATCTCTTCAAGAAATGTATGAGTTAACTATGGGAATGAATGTGGCTAATGTTGATAGTGAATCCTTTAAAAAGTTTACTCAAAATAATCCTGTTTCTGGGTGTACTTTTAATGAAATAGTTTGTGCCATAGATAAAATCAAAAATGGAAGTTTAATAGAACTGTTTATAAAATACAAACAATATTTAAACAAATATAAGATAATAGCCTTTGTTAGGGAAGATTTTGATATACACAAACGCGAAATTTATATTTCAAAACTTGAAGAGTTAAAAAATAAATATGAATTTGTGAAATTAAATATTGAGAAAAATGATTGTAGTTTAAAGATTATAGAATTATTTTTAAATGGAGTTGTAAATAAAACTGAAATATTAAATGAAGCTAAGAAATTTGATAAGGATTATGAAAAGGAAGATCCTGTGGTCTTAAAAAATGAGAATGAGGGTTGGTTTAAAAATTTACAAATTTTTAAAGGTAAGAAATCTAAAGAAAAAATAAATGAACTTAGTAGTCATAAGGTTTTAACAAAAGCTGAGATTTATTATAAAGCAGTAAATAAAATGAATAAAGATATTTCATTTCTTGAAGAAATTTTAAAAGCGGAAAATTTTAAGTATGTGAAGGATAAAATATTTTCCTTTGAGGATATAACGGACTTTATACAAACTCTTTGTGAAATGCTTGAGTCATTTCATGATTTTTTAGGATTTATGCATCAAATACAAAAATTTGATAGCGTTTTAAAAGATATACTTGAGTATACTTATGACAATTCTATTAATGATGAAATGATGGAGCAAAACTTACAAAATATTTTGAAATATTCAATCATTATAAATATCATGAGAAGTCACAATAAATACGGCGATGAATTAATGCAATATAAATTCATAGATGATCACTTTGAAAATCTTAGGGTACTTTTAAAAGATAGAAAAGATAAGGTTGAAGATTTTGTACTTAATAGAAATTTTAAATCCTTACAAAATTTTATGAAAAATAGTAAAAATAGAATTTCTTTAGATGAGAATTTAAAATGGGAAGATTTTGATTTAAAAACTTTTATAGAGAATCATACAAAAACTTCTTTGAAGGTATTGCCATGTTTTCTTATGAATTATAAAAATATTTCAGGTATTCTTCCTTTAGTTTATAAAATGTTTGATTATGTAGTAATTGAAGATGGTCATAATTATGAAATTCCTGAGATTTTACCAACTCTTTATAGAGGTAAACACATAGTTGTATTTGGGGATAATAATCAGATAGATTTTAAAAATAAGATATATAACTTGATTTCATCTTCTAATCAAAGTGATTTTATAGTAGATAACTTCTTTAGTTTTCTAGTTTCAAAATACGATGTAGTAAATTTAAAATATTCCTACTTAAATAAATCCTATATTTTAAGGGACATATCAAATGTACTTTTTGATAGCTCTTCTATAATAAATCCTCCAAGTTTATTTAAATTTGAGAATTTGGAAAATCCTTTTGAAATATTTAAAATTAATTCAAAGGTTATAGATGGAGTTAATAGAAATGAAGCAGAGTTTGTTATAGGATTGTTATACGATACTTTGAAAAATAAAAAATTTGAAGAATCAGTTGGAATTATAACATTAAATAAAGCTCACAATGATTTAATTTTAGAAATTTTAGAGGAAAAACTAAAGTTAGATGAAGAATTTAGTTTACTTTATTATAGAGAGTGTAGAAAATATTCAAACACCTTAAGAGATGGAATTTATATTAAAAATATTGGGGATATTTCTTATGAGAAAAGAGATATAGTTATCTTCTCATTAGGAGGAGGATTCTCAGTAGATGGGAATTTTGAAATTAATTTTAGTGAGCTTGAAGAGGTTAAGGGATACAATCATCTTAAAATATTTTCCCAAATACCTATAAGAAAAGTTAAAGTGGTTTCTTCGTTTAATTTTAATGAATTAGATTTCAAAGATTATGATAATGAAAATATAAATATTTTGAAAAAATATTTATACTATGCGAATTTATTATCTTTAGAAAAATTTCATGAAGTTTCAAAAGAGTTATACGGAAATGATAAAAATGGTATTAATAATGAAGATATTTTATGTGATATACAAAGAAGATTAATGAAGCTTCAAATAGTTGCTGAAAGAAATGTTGGAAATGATTCTTATAAATTTGATCTTGGAATTTATGATAAGGAATTAAAAAGGTATGTATTATTTATAGATATTGATGGAAGACTTAATAAAAAGTTTGAAAATAGTTTAGAAAGAGATATTGAATCGGTTATGTATTTTAATAAATTTGGATTCAATGTACTTAAAATTTGGAATAAAGATTTGTGGAGTAATTTAGATACTCAAATAAAAGAGATTGTTGACAGATACAATTTTATTAAGAAGAGTATTAAAAATAGTGAGAATAATAAACAGGAATTAATATCAAAATTTCTAGGAGTTTTAAACAAACATAGAGAAGATTTAATTCAAAATAAGGTTTCTAAATAGAGAAGGTGAAAAGATCCTTCTCTATTTTTTATGACTAAGTGTATTTGAAATATTGAATGGATTTACGATATATGTTAATATAATGTGTACAAAGTATTGATAAACTTTTAAGAGGGGATTATGAAAAAAATAAAGATTTATTTGTTTTGCAAAGACAAGTTAATTGAATGGGAGATAGATAAGTCTCAAAATGAAAGTGTTCAGTTTACGTTAGATAAATGCAGTACACTTTTTGCTAGAGATTATACTATTTCATTTGAATGTGAAAATGGGTTTTATAAAGTGATTTCAACGGAAGATTTTGTATTTAACCATAAGGATCAGAATGTAGATTTTAAATTTATATCTGATGGGGATATTTTAATTTGTAATTTTTTGTATGAAAATTCTAAGATTATTTTGTTTGTGCAATTTGAAGATGTTTATAGTTCGATTTTTTATAAGTTTTCTACCAAAGATCTAAGAGAAATTAAAATTGGTAAAGCTAATACAAATGATATTGTTTATGATAATCCAAATGTTCTTGATTCTCATGTTGTGATTAGAATCAAAGAAAATAATGGGGTAGAAATTTATTTTGGTGCAATTGGGTGTTATGTGAATCAAACTAAATGCACAACAAATGAAATTAAATTTGGGGATGTAATTTTTGTTTATGGTCTTAAGTGTGTTTATTTGGGAAATTATATTGCAATAAATAATCCAAATAGAAATGTTTATACAGAGCTTCCAATTATAAATAGTGAAGAAGAGATTGAAGAATTACCTAAGAGAAATTTTATAAATTTTAGAAGCGATATTATGGATAGACAAAAAATGTATGCAGATTTTGATGAAAAGAAAACTGTTGTTGTAAATCCACCTAATATTGATTTAAATTTTCCAAGGAAATTATTATTCTTCTTTGAAATACCGAGTATTATAGTCGCTCTTATAGTTAGTTTTATTGGAATTGTTCTTAGGGATAATGTTGTTTTAATTTCTGGGGTAGCTATTTTTGGAATTTCGATAGTTATTTATATGATTTTAATTTTTTCAGACAAATCAAAAGTGTCTAAGAAAATGGAAGATTATAATAAATATTTGGGCAACCAGTTTAAAGAAATAACCGTAATAAAAGAAGATAGAGTTAGAGCACTTCTTAGAAGATATCCAAAAACGATTGATTGTTATAAGACAGTTACTGAAATGAATGGGATGCTTTGGGAAAGAGAAATTTCTGATAAAGATTTTTTGGTTTTATCAATTGGACAAGGAACTTTAAATTTTGATAATCTCATTTTAAATGCAGAGAGAGCTTCAAATTTTTCAGAAGATCATGAGCTTTATAAAAATTATGAAAATGTATTGAAAAGTTTTAAGACAATAAAGAAAGCTCCAATAACTATTCCTCTTAAGGAAATAAATAAGCTTTCTCTTGTTGGTGATATGAGTATGCTCTATGATGTTGTTAAGAATTTTTTAGTTCAAATGACGACACTTCATTCTTATAAAGATTTAAGAATTGGATTTATATATTCAAAAGAGCATAGCAAAAATTTAAATTATATAAAAGAGATTCCTCATGTTTATTCTCATAAAAGAGATTTTAGATATGTTGCTTCAACAAATGAGGAGCTTATAGATTTAATTTATAATCTTAAAAATCTAATTTCAGAGAGAGAAGCAATTTTATGTGAAAATAAAAATTATACATTTGATACAAGCTATGTAATTTTTATATTCTACGATTTCTCTTTATCATTAGATTCATTTTTAAGCTATATCAAAAAGGTTGATAAGAGAATTGATGTGTCTTTTGTTTTTATAACAATAGATAGTAAAAATGTTCCTACTTCATTTAAATATATTCTTGATATTGGAGATGAAAAGCAAACATTATATAAAGTCAAGGATAACGATATTAAGAAAAAAGTCTTTTCTCATGATTATAGACAAGTTTCCAATCTTATGGATATAGATAAATTTGTTAATGCTTTATCAAATATAAAATTATTAAGTGAAAATGATAGAATTAAAAAGTTTGATAATAAATCAATTTTAGATTTATACAGGATTAAAAAAGTAGAAGAACTTTCTATATTTGAAAGATGGAATAAAAATAACTTAGTTAATATAAGAGAAATACCTATAGGACTTAAAGATAATAATGGAATTTTCTCTTTAAATATTCATGCAAAACATAATGGACCTAATGGAATTATACTTGGGGAATCTGGTACTGGAAAGACGGAATTTTTAAAGAGTTTAATTTTAAGTTATGGAATAAATTTTCATCCAGATAAATTTAAATTTATAATTTTAAAATCTAACTACAATATTTTGTTAAATCTATTTATAAATATGCCTCATGTTATGGAGATTTTAGACAAGGATAATGAGGGAGAGAGAAATAGATTAATTCTTCTTATAAAAAATGAAATAAGTAAGAGGCAGGCAATTTTTAGTAGCTTAAAAGTTGGAGATATTAGTTCTTATTTAAATGTGTATGAGAATTATGCAAATACGAGCGTAATTTCACATATTGCAATTATAATTGATGATGTTGTGATGGAAGATAGAGAATTTATTAAAGAACTTGTAAATTTATATTCTTCAATGTCTATAGTTGGAATTCACATTATTGTTTCAACAAATAAGCCTCAATTATTTATTGAAGAGAAAGATTCTCTTTTATCTAAGTTTAATTTTAGAGTGTGTTTTAGACTGGATAACATAAAAGATATGTTTACGATTATGGAAGATGAAAATGTTTCGAATCCAAAACACTCAGGACTTTTTAATGTTAAGTTTGTAGATTTAGATTTATATAAAGATGTTGAAGTTGCATTTTCAAATGTTGAATATGAAATGGAAAATGATGATGAAAACTTAGAGATGGTTAATAACTGCGGAGTTGTAACTAAGAAAGTAAGTAGAATAGTTTACTTTGAAGATTCACTAACTCAACAGGGAGCTATTATTGAAAAAATAAATGAAATTTCTAGAGAAATGGGAATAGTTACTTCTTCAATTTTTAATTCATCACTTAGGTATTTAAATCTACATGATTTAGTTGGATATTCAAGTAATTTTAATGGATTTATGTGGTGCGATTCAAAAAATAAACTTTCTGCATCAATTGGAATTATTGATGATCCAAAATATCAAATACAACGATTTTTAAGTGTTGACTTTAAAAGTTTTGGGAATTTGTTTATATATGGAGCACCTGGAACAGGAAAAAGTACTGCTATAAAAACTTTGGTGTATTCTTTGTGTTGCGAATATAAACCAAATTATTTAAATGTATATATGGTTGATATTAATACGAGAAGTATGGATTATTTTGGATACGCTCCTCATGTAAAAGATGTGGCTTATAACAGACAAGAAACAAATACTTTATTTAAAAAAGTTTTAGAGGAGTTTGAGTTAAGGAAGAAAATTTTTGAAAATTTAGATATCTCTTCTATTGAAGGTTATGAGTTAAAGACAGGAGAAAAACTTCCATATGTAGTTTTAATTATTGATAGTCTTCAAGATATTGAAAATAGAACTTGGGATTATACAAACTTTATAAAGATGATTGCTAGAGATGGAAATTCTTATGGAATATTTGTATGTATAACTTCAAGTGAATATGGAGATGTTGAAGTAAAATTATCAGAGTACTTTAACAATAAACTTGTTTTAAGATTAAATGATGATTCTCTTTACAAAAAAATTCTTGGAGAGGAATGTAGTTTAGGTTATAAATATAAAGGACGTGGATTTATGCGTTACATTGATTCTCGAGGAAGTAGAATTTTAGAGTTTCAAGTAGCGATGCCAATGGATTGTGAAAATGATGTTGATTTAAATACTAAACTTAAATCTTTATTTATTCAAATGAATGATATAAATGGAAGAATTTATGAATCTTCAGATATAAGAAATGCTCTTGAAAAAGAAGATATTAATCAAATTGAACTTGGTGAGAATTGTTCACTTCTTGAGGAAGAAAATGTGGATAAACAAAATGAAAATGAAAATTCTAGAGATAATTTTGAAAACCAAAGTTTAAGTGAAATAATAAATGATTTTGAAGCTTTACCTAAGAGTATATGCGTGGTACACTACAATATAAAAACAGAAATTGTTATGAATAACATTTTAGATACTTTAAATTCAAGAGGATATAAATGTTATTTAATGGATATATTTGGGGATAAGTTAAATTATTTTCATAAAGATAAATTTAATTTGTGTATATATGATGAGGAAAAATTAGGTAAATTTATTAGATGGATAAGTGAAGTAATAAATCATAGAAGTCAAAAGGAATTTGATTTATTAGATGAAGAAAAGCTTTGTATATTTATACCTGAGATAGATGAATTTTTAAGAATGTTTGATGAAGAAACCCTTTCGGTTATAGAAGATATTTTCAGAAAATCTGAGAATCTAGGAATTCATTTCATAATTTCTATAAATAAGAAAAGTGATATAGGAAATAAATGTATTGAAATTTTAGATTTGTTATTAAAGGATGCACTTACAATTCTACTTAATTTTGAAAATGATTTAAATGAGGAAGCTTTTGCTTTATATAAATCTGAAAAGATTTTAATAAAGATAGATTAAATTTATTGGGAGCAGGTTATATGGTTTATATACAAATTTATATTCCGGATAGAAATAGGGTTTATGATTTTAAAGTGTCCACACAAATTAATATTTTAACTTTAAAAAGTTTAGTGGTGGAAGCTGTTTATAATTTGAAATATGAAAAAGATGATATAAGACAAAATTATTTGTTATTAGATTTTAAAGAGCATAAAAGATTAAATGATGATTTGACAATAGAGGATTATTCTATTTATAATGGAGAAAAATTTTTATTAATATAAGACTTATAAAAAGCATGCTAAAGTTTAAAAAGCATGCTTTTTATTTTTAAATCATAAAATTAAATGTTAGTCTTATTTTTAGGGGGAATAATGAAAATTAAATTAAAGAATTCTGTGATAGCTGGTTTATTAGCAAGTTTTTTAGGGGGATCAACAGCTTTTTCAGATGAAGGAAGTTTAAAAACTCAAATTTTAAATGACCATAATCAAAATCAAATAATTTATCTATTAAATCAAGATGGAGAATTAATTAAACTTAATGATGGAATTGAGGATAATGTTCCAGATTCTTTATCAAATATTTATTCAATTCAAATAAGTGATGATGGTTTCTTTGCAATTTCAAAAGATGGAGAACCAATTTCTTCAGAAGAAGTTGGATTGCCGAAAGGGATTAAGGCAATTAAACAAGATAGAGGATTTGTTTTACTTGAAAATGGTAAGGTATTTTTTCTAAAGGAAGGAAATTCTGAACAATTACAAGGAATAAATAATGCTAAAGATATTAAAGCTTTAAGTGGCAATGTTGTTCTTGTTAAGCATGAAGATGAAACATTTAGTGTTATAGGAAATTCCAAGATTAAAATTAAAAATGTAAAGAACTTAACAGATGTTGTTGAGGCTGTGGTGTATGGAGAATCTGTTTTTATTATTAAGAAAAATGGATCTATAATTGGATTTGGGGAAGAATATAATTCGATTTCAAATAAAGCAGAGTTAATTAAAAATGGTAAAAACTTTATACGGGAAGATGAAAATTTGTATGTTGTTACATTGGATAATAAAGCTATACCATTATTTGAAAAAGGATTTAAGGCTCCAGAAGAATATTTAGAGAATGTAAAAGATATTAAAATAAATAGATTTTCATCAGGAGAAAATGTTTTATATAAATCCTATTTTATAACTGGAGATGGAAAAATTATATATTATTTACAAAGTAATAATGAGATAAGTGATTTTAATAAGCAAAAGATAGAATATTTAGGGAAGTTTGATAATGTTAAATCTGTTTATGATTCTGGATATTTAACAATAGTTCTTCATAATGATGGATCAATTACAATACCGTACAACATTCATCATGAGTTAAATGGAGTAACTGGAGTTAAGGACGTTGTTCTTAATAATCAAAGTTATGTTGTGTATTTTGAAGATGGACAAGTTGCAACTTCTCTTCAAAATTTTGTTTTAAACTCAAAGAAATCTCAAAGTCAAAATAATGGAGAGTTAAATTTATATAATTATTTAAACAATATTTATATAAATCTTTTAAATAAGGAAATTTCTTTAGAGGAATTTGAAAATTTAAAACAAAATCTTTTGTTAAATATAGAAGGTTTTAAAAATTTTATAAGAGAGGCTTCTCTTGATAGAAAATTTTTAATGATTGACGATTCTTACGATCAAGTTATAAATACTTTATATAAATCAATTTTAAAAACTTCTCTAAGCAGCGATGAGTATAATCATATGAAAGTTATGATAATAGATAAAATGGTTAAGGAAAATAAAACTAAGAAAGAAATAGTAAATGAAATTGTAAATTATATTTTTGAAAATCCAATATTCTTAAACATTTTTAATAACTTTTCTTCAATGTAGTTTATATTGGTTGAACATGTTGTAAATGTTTTGTATAGTTAATACTGGGAATAGATTTCTGTCTGATAATGGAAGGAGTTTTATTATGAATAGAATAATAACAATTGGAAGAGAATTTGGAAGTGGTGGGCGTGAGCTTGGAAAGCGTATCGCTGAACATTTAAAAATAGCTTATTATGATAGAGAAATTATCACAGAAATATCTAAGAAAACGAAGTTAGCTGAAGAATATGTTCAACAAATACTGGAGAATAAACCTATAATATCTTTTCCTATAACAATTGGTCATAGTTTATATCCGGTGTTTAATCCTGTTTTGGAAAACAGTAGCAGTATTTATAGTGAGCAAAGTAATACATTAATTGAAATGGCTCAAAAATCTGATTGTGTAATTATAGGAAGATGTGCAGATTATATACTTCAAGATTATAATCCACTTAGAGTTTTTGTTTATGCAGATATGGAGCAAAAAATTAAAAGATGCGTTGATAAAGCTCCTAAAGATGAAAATTTATCAATAAAAGAGCTTAAACAACAAATGCAAGAATTAGATAAGAATAGGTCAAAGTATTATCAATTCATTACTGGTAATAAGTGGGGAGATAAGAAAAATTACGATTTATGTATAAATACAACTAATTTAAACATAAAAGATGTTGCTGAGGGAATTGCAAAAATGTTTCTTTAATAAAAAATAAGAGCTAGTACTTTTGTATTAGCTCTTTTTTCAAGTTATTTCAATGTCATAGGTTTTAGAAATATCACCAATTTGAATTGTTATTGATCCTTTACAAGGAATACCTATGGGATAAAATAATCCATTCTCATCAAAATTTCCAACATCGCTTGAAAGTTTTACATTTTTAAGAATGTAAATATCAATTGGATTTAAATTTTCATCATATGCTATGAAGTTTAATCTTCTATGTTCTGCTCTATTTATTTTTGGAGAATCTTCAAAATAGAAATCTTTAATTTTTGTTGTGTATGGAAGAAGATTTGTTATCATTATTGAATTTGAAATACATCTATCTTCTCTTGATAAATTTATATTTCTAAGGGAGTGAATCCCAAGAGGTCTAATCATCATTGAAGTTGATCCTCCTCCATCTAAATTTATAGCTTTATACGCATCTTTTGATTTTAAAAATTCCCCAAGCTCTGGAAGAGACATTCCTTTAAAATTTCCTTTTTTATCAGTGGTTAAAATTATAAGAGTATTTCTTTTTGTAAGTGCGATTGCTGTTCTATGATTTTTAGAATTAACAGATGACTCATTCCATGTTGATGAAAAATATTTATTATCAGGAATTTCACTATTATAAACAAGAAATTTATGTCCCGTTAGTAAGTGTTTTATCTTAGGAGAAGATTTTAATGAATATTTTGAAATTTCAAAATTAAGCTCTACATTCATGCCTACGTAGGTTCTTAAAAATGAATATCTGTTTTTCCCATAAGTAACTATGGCGATTTGGTTATTTGAAATTCTATAAATATTTGGTGGATCGTTTATTATATTTGTGATTTTTCCCTTAATTGTTTTGTTGTTTTGAAATAGAGGGTTGGAATTTTCAGGAGTGATTAAAATTATGAGTCCATCTTCTTTATTTTCTGGAAGATAAATTGTTGAAAATTCATTTGTTTTATAGTTAAATACATTTATGGTATCTTCTATATAATCATTTCTATTTATGGAATCTATATTTACTCTAGTTTTATGTGAATCTTTATCTATAAGATTTATGTATCCTTTAAAATAATAATTGTCAATGTCTACGCTATTATCTTCAAGAATTGCAAAACATGGTCTAAGAATTTCCTCATCTTTTGTTATAGATGTTGAAAAAATTTCCCCATTTATTAAATTGTTGCATGTTGGAATTCCGCTATTCATATTAAAGAAATCCCCATTTATTGCCCCAATTATATTTTTCCTTTTTTGTTGTTCTGATAAAACTTGATTTGTTAAGGTTGCCTTTCCTGTAGTTAAATCTTGAGATTTATGGCACATTAGCGAGTATGTAGAATTTATTAAATTTAAATCCATTTCTATGTAATTTATGTTTTGATGGTTTAAATTTTTATTCATGAAATTGTAGATTACTTCATTTGTGTGAGTTACACCAATACCAATTTCTGTTGTTGAAATAATCTTTCTTGTTTCACTAATTGCATAAGAAGGAGTTATGTTAATTATGAAAATTATTGAGAAAACTAAAAACAATTTTGAAAATAAATTAATGATTCTCACCTCTAATCTTAATATCCTAACAGTTAGTTATTATTCGTAATATAAATTTAAAAAATACATGGAGGAAAACTAGAATGAAAATTTTAATTGTTGATGATGAAGAGAAATTATTGAAAATACTCAAAAAGTATTTTGAAGTGGAAGGATTTTCTGTTGAAACTGCGTTAGATGGTGAAGAGGCTATTTATAAAATTGATGAAAATAAAATTGATTTGGTAATTTTAGATTGGATGATTCCAAAGATAAGTGGAATTGAGGTTTGTAAATACATAAAGGAAAATACAAATGCAAAAGTTTTAATGCTCACTGCAAGAACTCAATTTGATGATGAGCTTGAGGCACTTAATATTGGAGCTGATGAATATGTTAAGAAACCTTTTGATATTAGAGTTTTAGTTATGAGAGGGAAGAAGTTGTTAAACTTAGAGAAAAATTTTAGATTCAAAAATATAGATATAAATTTTGAAAGTCAAAAAGTTTATAGAGATGGAGAAAATTTAAATTTAACAAAAATTGAGTTTGAACTTTTAAAATGCTTTGTTAAAAATAAGGGAATCATTTTATCGAGAGGAAAAATTATAGATTTGGTTTGGGGACTTGATTATGATGGAGATCCACGAACAGTTGATACTCACATAAGAAGGCTTAGACGAAAAATTGGAGAAGATGTTGTAAAAACATATAGAGGAATTGGTTATAGTTTGGAGGGAGAAATCAATTAGGATAAAGAATAAAATATTTGTTAGTAATTTTGTATTTATATTATTTGTATTTTTCATTTTGATGTTTATCAATATATTTTTAGCAAATAAATTTTATATTCTTGAGAAAAGAAAAGATTTAAATGAGGTTTATCGTAATATAAAAAATTTAGATTTAGAGTATTTGATTTCAAATATTGATGAAATTGAAAATAATACTTCAACAAAAATTGTTTATGCAAAAGATAATGGAAATATTAATGAGTTAAATGATGAAATAATTGATAAACTTTATAAAAAGAAATTAAGACTTAACAAGTTTTGGATAACAGAAGAGGTTCTACATACTTTAAATAATTCTAGTGTAAATAAAATTTATTATCAGGAAATTGTTAAATATAGTTTTTATACAAAAATATTTAAGAATGATAATTATGTATTTGTAATTGGTGTAACTTTATCAAATATTGGTGAGATTATAAGCATCGTAAATAAATTTATAGTTTTGTTGACTCTTATTTCTATAATTATAAATTGGATTATGGTTAGAATAAATTCCCATAAAATAATTAAACCTCTTAAAAATATGACAAAACTTTCTGATGATATTGCTTCCTTAAATTTTAGAACAGAAAATATTAATACAAAAGATGAAATTGAGGAATTGTCAAAAAGCATAAATAATATGAGTAAAAATTTGGAGAAAGCTCATAAGGAAATAAATACTCAAAACCAAAAATTAAAAGAGCTTTTAAGAAATGTTGCTCACGAAATTAAAACTCCACTTTCTATTATAAAAGTTCACACTCAAGGAATTGAAGATGGATTAGATGATGGAAGTTATATAGATATCATTTTTGATGAAATAAATAAAGTAGATTCCTTAATTGAAAATTTATTATTATGGTTTAAAGTTTCTCAAGATGTTAAACAAAATTCAAAAATTGATTTACATAAATTTATTTTAAAAATTCTAGAGAAATATAAATTAATTTTTAGAGAGAATGAAATAGAAATCAAAATTGATTTTCTAGAAAGTGAAAATTATTTTGTATTTATGGATGAGGAAGATTTAAAAATTATAATTGAAAATCTAATTACAAATGGAATTAAATATACAGACAATGGGAAAATAGAGATTTATTTATCAAAAGATGATGGGAAAATTATTTTTAAAATTATAAATGGAAGTAAAACTAAAATTAATTTGGACAAGATATTTACTCCATTTTATGTTGAAGAAGAATCACGGAATAAAAATTTTTCAGGAACTGGTCTTGGGTTATCTATTGTAAAGGAAATTTTAGATAAGTATGATTTTAATTTCAAAATAAATTGTGAGGATAATAACTTTGAATTTTATATTGAATTTTTAGAATGTAAAAAAATGGATAAATGTCATATTCATGTAACATAACCTTGATAAATTTATACTCGAGGTGAGTTAATTGAAAAAAATTGTTTTATCGTTACTACTAATGTTTAATATGGTATCTTGCGTTAGTGGGGCTGTAAGCAAAGAAGTTTTAAGTAGTTCTAATTATGAATATAAAACTGATTTTAAATTTGAGGTTAATCCAGAGAATTTTGATTTAAAGGTTACGTATGACGGAGTAACTGAAAATGTTTCTGATCCTTTAGAGAAAAGAGAAGTTAGCAATTTTAAAAATGATGGTAAGAGAGCATCGTGGACTTATGAAAAAGAAGGAATAGATGTAAATATTCAAAAGGAAAAGGAATATTTAGATGTCTCCATAAGATCAAGTAAAAGTGATGAAAATAAATTTTCATGGCCGATGGTAAGTGGAGAAGAGTATATTCTTCCTATTGGACAAGGAAAATTAATACCAAGTGATGATGAGAATTGGAAAAAGTATTTTGATCAAATGGGTGAGATTAAAGGTATTGAAGGATTGTCTATGCAATTTTTTGGAGTAAATAAAGATGAATATAGCTTAGTTTATGTTATAGAAAATCCTTACAACAATACATTAACTTTTGATACAGAAGATAAAATTAATTTTACATTTAATCATGAGTTTCCTTCAATAAATAAAGATAAGGAATATGGTTTTAGAATTTATATAGCTGATAAATATATTACGGATATTTCAAAAATTTATAGAAATTATTTAATTGAAATGGGAAATTTTAAAACTTTAAAGGAGAAGGAAAAGGAGAATAACAATATAAAGAAACTTTACGGAGCTCCTCATGTTTATTTTTGGAACAGCGTAGTAATTGGAGAAGACAATATTAAATGGGCAAAACTTAAAAATAATTTTCCAGGAGATTTAAAATCTTGGATACAAAAATTATTAAATGAAAAAGTTGAAGAAGGAAAAGAATTAGCAGATGCCTTTGATG
>JAGHEJ010000032.1 GCA_017889345.1 Clostridiales bacterium
ATTTCCTAGAATCTCTACAGTATAATATTTCTCTTTCTTAAAGAACTTAATTTTCTCTTGTCTATCTACAATCATAGCAAGAGTTGGAGTTTGAACTCTACCAACTGAGTAGTTTTGATTATATAAACATGAATAAAGTCTACTTAAGTTCATTCCCACAAGCCAATCACCTTTTGCTCTTGCACAAGCTGAAAAATATAAATTATCAAACTCTTTTCCATCTCTAAGATTATTAAATCCATTTAATATTTCAATATCTTCAAGAGATGAAATCCAAAGCCTTTTAACTTTCTTTTTACACTTCAAATAATTATAAAGAAGTCTAAAAATAAGTTCTCCTTCACGACCAGCATCACAAGCATTAATTATTTCTTCTACTCTTTTATCATTAAATAACTTTTTCAAAATTAAAAACTGTTTCTTTGTATCATTACTTACTTCGTAAATATAATCTTCAGGAATTATAGGTAGATCTTCCATGCTCCACTTTAAATACTTTTCATCATACTTATCAGGATTACTCATTTTTATAAGATGTCCAATACAATAACTAACTATGTAATCATTACCCTCTAAGTATCCATCTTTCCTTTTATTGGCTCCAATAACCTTTCTAATAGAATTTGCTACACTTGGTTTCTCTGCAATAACTAATTTCATTTCCATCTCCCTTTCTAAAAAACAAAAAAAGACTAAAGAAAATTTCTTTAGTCTTAAAATTCATCTAATTCATCTATACAAGATTGTATTTCTTTTCTTTTGTTTATAACAATTCTCTCATCATTTTTTAATTCATTCAAAAAAACTCTAACTTCCTCTATATCATAATCTGAACATCTATTATAAAACTTTAATTTTTCGCTACTCTTATTAATAAAATTAATGATTGTATAATCTATTTCATTAATTTTATTGTTATAATCATAAATGTTTTCTATATAAAATTTAATAATATTATATTTAAACATTTGTATATATATTTTTTTTCTAATATTGTTTTCATACTCTTTAAACTCAATAAACTCTTCTTCTACACAGATATTGAATGCATTAATTTTATATTTTAATTTTTCAAAATATTTTTCAAATAATCCTAAAATCCTGTGTTTAGAATCTTTCCAATATTTAAAAATACTACCTTCATTAAATAAAGAATTAATTAAATCTATTACTGCTTCTTCATTATCATATATATAATCTACCTTATCTACTAGCATATAAAAATATTCAAAAATATTTTCATTTATGTATTTATATATTTGATTGTTTTTATTTTTATATATTAATGAATAATTTTTATAAAATATCTCATCTTCATCATATCCATACATATTTTTTAATATTAATCTTAGATGAGCATATGTAATATCATACAAATTAAATTTTTCTATAAATTCTAGCAAACGCAAATCAAATTCATAACATTCTATATGTTTAAATTTAATTTTAAAATTATCTAATAATTCCATTAATTTATCATTACATTCATCCATATTTTTTATAATATTTCTATTAAAATATTTAATAATGAAATCAAAATTAGTTTCTAATTGGATAAAAAAAGCTTTTAATTTATTATGATAATTTTGATATTCACCATAATATTTATTTTTAAAAAACAATATTGTATCTAACAAATAAAAATTATATATTCTAGTATTATTCAAAAAAATTGTATATCCACATTTCATTATTATATATACTGGATCATCTAATTTATAATCAAAACCTAAATTTTCTTTTCCTATAAATAAATTTAATATAAACTTATTATCAATAGTATTTTCAAAACTATGTGTGATAAAATCAAGACTCAATTCATCAATAAACCTATTTTTAAGTAAATACCATAAAAAAGTATGGTATTTACTTAAAATTTTATCCTCTGAGAAATTTAAACATTTTTCAAATATTCTATATAATAAATCATTTGATATATTATTATATTGTATATGTTTAATATTATCTATATCATATTCATTTTGAAAAATATTTAACTTTAGTGTTTTAATATTTTCTAAATCATTACTATCAAATATTCTATCCAAACGCTTCGTTATATCTTCCACACATTCTTTATGTTCATTATATTTAAATTTAATATAATCGTATAACTTTATCCTTTTTACATCAATAAAATCTGCACATTCAGCATCTAAATATATTAAATCCATTACATACGTTTCAATATGAAAATAACTTATATCTTCATCATGTAAATTTTTAAATCTTTCTTCAATTAAACATATCTCATTTCTTAAATCATCCAAATTTATTTTTAAATTTTTTTCAACTTCAATTAACATTTGCTCTCTAATATATGAATATCTAAACATATTAAATAAAAACCCTGTATTATGATTTATATCATTAAAATCTCTTGGAAATAAATTTTTATAGATAATTATTGATAAAATCCTATTATAATCTAAAGAAATATCTTTTACATATAACTTTTTAATGTAGATTAAAAATTCATTATATACATTTTTTAATATCCTTATATCATTAATATGTTTACAAATTTCAAAAACAAGCTCACTATTTAATTCATCAATATAGTCTTTAAAATAATTTTTAAATGTGTGATAAGCATTGAAACTATTCATAATAGGTATTACTGGTATAATAAAATCAAAAAATTTTACCCTATTTTCCGAATTAAATACATTATCTCTTATAAGATAACAAAATTTAATAACTCTATTTTTCTTTTCAAATCTTTTGTTAAGCAATATATTAATTTCTCTTAATCTCTCAAAAATTACACTCATTTCAAATCTATCTATATCTTCAAATACAATTACATCTGCTTTACAATTTTCAAAAATATACAGTATTTCATTTAAATATCTATCAAAAAAAGAATCATATTTATCATAATCATTACTTAATTTATCTAAATCCAATTCAATATTTTTAAAATTCAATCTTTTAAAAACATTTTTCCACCTTAATTTTTTAAAAAGTATAATTAAATATATTAATATATAGATAAAACAATATAATAAAATATACTCACTTGCTTTATATTGATTTGATTCAGAAGTAAGTTTTAATGAGTCTAATAATTTATTTAATTTGTCATTAGTAAAAAATGATATTACATAAAGAATAGCTATTCCAAATAAAACTTTTGTAACAGCTTGGACTATTCCTATATTTCCTCTAACATTAAAATTGGTATCAGATATATATTCAAACGGTATTTGGTTTATTATATGATTAATAATTTTTCTTTCTAATACTGCTTCTCTAATTTTATCTTTATCTATTTCATTTTTAGTTTCCTTTCCACAATCTAAACTAAATTCAATTTTAGTAGTATCTTTATCTTCTTTATTTTTTTCTACGTTTTTATTATCACTATTTTGTTCTTTATTTTCTTCTATGTCTTTACTTTCTTCACTATCTTTTTTATTTTCACAAGTATTTGTATCATTTTTATCACATTCTTTAAAATGTAAAAATGATATATGAATAAACTTTAACTTACTATCCTTTTTATACGTGTTTAAAATACTACTTTTACCTGAACCGTATGAACCTGTTATAGCTATATTTTTTATCTTATTATCATTAAATGCACGATCTAATGCTTCTTTATATCCTGTCAAATCTACATCATCTTTTGGCGTTAAATCTTGAAAATCACTTGGTTTCAAATTATTATGTTCATTTTCATTATTATTAATTTTGTCCTTACTCTCCACGAATCTTAGCTCCTTAATATTTACATAACTATATCTTAAATTTATATGGTTCTTATTCAAATTTCAATTAATTTTTACTCATATTTATCATTATCATTCACTTTTTCTTCTTCATCTTCACTCTCTGAAAAGAAATCATCTTCTTCCTCTTCTTCATTATACTTTTCTTTATCTTTCTTGGGTTTAACTACCTTAAAGTAATATCCTATACCTATTATCACAAGTATTACTCCCCCTAAAACTATATAAGAGCCTAAACTATTCTTAGTTTTAGGCTCTTCTTTCTTAACTTCCTCTTGTTTAACTATTTCATTACTTTTATCTAAATTTACTTGTGTTTCTTCTTGTTTTACAACAGGTGTCTTATCTTTCTCTTTAACTAAACTCTCTAAATCAGATTCCTTAACATCAGTTAGAAGTTTTACGTTGTCCTGTTCTTTATCATGGTCAATTATTAAGTAGAACATCTTTTCATCTTTTGTTTTAAAGGTTATAAATTGTCTTGAATCTGATTTAATTCTATCAGAGTTTTCTGTACTTTCTTTCACTGGATACTCTTTGTTGTCTGTTCCAACATTTTCTATAACCGTTCCATCAACATCAACTACAATCTCTTCTCCTCCTCCAGCTTGTACAGTTACTGGTTTAATTAAAAATATAGACAATGCAATTACAAAAAATATTTTACTTATGTGTTTCATTCTTCTTCTCCTTATTTGATAATTTATCTAAAAACTCTTCAAAACTTATATTTGATTTCTCAAAGACTGTATATATCTCTTCTTTCATTATCCTTTGTTCTTCTAAGTTTAGATTTTCTATCTCTTTATCTATATCATCTCGCTTTTTTAAAAGTTTGTTTCTCTTATCCTTAATTTTCATTAGATCTTTTCTCATAATCCCTCCTACAAACCAAAATCTATAAAATAACATTTACTTGCTACTTCTTTTGGTATTGTTCTTGTTGAAATTATAAACTCTCCTTTAATATTCATCTCAGATACAACTACTGAACCATCTTCATTTACCTTTTCAACAAAAGCAATATGTCCATAGTTTCTACTAGCTCCTCCAACTCCTGAAGGAAAACACATTGCAGTTCCAGCTCTTGAAACTCTTGACACATTATAACCATATCTTTGAGCATAACCTGCCCACTCTCCACCATTTCCCATAGGAG
>JAGHEJ010000033.1 GCA_017889345.1 Clostridiales bacterium
CTCTTATATTTTTATCTGGATAAAATCTAGATGTAAATACTTCTTCACCATCGTTTATAAAAATTTCAATAGAAGATGTATCAATGAAAGTTCTTAGATTTTTTAAATTATTAAGCTTACAACTTCTTTTTGTTCTTCCATATCCCGTTTTATTAAAACTTAAAGTAAATAATTTTTCCTTTGATGAGTATTCCAAAGTTGCTCCTTGTTTTATAGTCAGAGTAAAGTCTTCATAATTTTCAAAATCAAGTTTAATTTCAAAAGTATCAAAAGCTTCATCAATTAAAGTTTCTTTAACTTCAAATTCTTTTTTGTTTCCTCTAAGCTTTTCAAGTTCACAAATTGGAATTTGAATTAATTTATCATTTTTAATTTTTAATTTTTAATTCTCTTGGAATAGTGAGAGCGTGTTGCCAATGATAATTAACAGTTGGATTTGAATAAATATCTTTTATATCAGGAAGTCCCATCCATCCAATTAAAATTGTTCTGTTTTGTGAATCTATAAATGTTTGTGGAGCGTAAAAATCAAACCCTCTATCAAGTTCATCAAAATTACTTAGCTCATAATTTTGAGTTTTATAGTCTCCGTCTAAGAAATAGTATCCTGTTTGATAAATATTGTTATATTTTATACCATCAGATTCAACCCCTTGAGGAGAAATAATTAATAGAGTTTTATTATCAATTTTTATTAAATCAGGACATTCCCACATATATCCAAATTTTTCTTTGCTTTTTATGGTGTTTATATGTTTCCATTCTATCAAATCATTGCTTTCAAACAAAAGTATTTGACCTACATCATTTTTATCTCTTGCTCCTTGAACCATATAAAATTTATTGTTTTCACTAAAAATTTTCGGATCTCTTACATGACAAGTTAAATTTTCTGGATAATCAGAGTTTTTCATTAATAGGGTTTTGTTATCAAAATTTTCTCCATCATCGCTAACAATTAAAATTGTATTGTGTTCTCTCCCTGAAGTTATATAGTCATGATCTCCAAGTTTTTTTACATTTCCAGTATAGAAAATATACATTTTGTTATTATGAACAAAGGTAGATCCAGAATAAGCTCCATGACAATCAAAAGATTGATCAGGAAAAACTTTCGCTCCTTCATCAACCCAATTTATGAAATCTTTACTTGTATATAATCCCCAAAATTTAGTTCCTCCATTTTCGTCAAAGGGAGAGTATTGATAAAAAATATAGTATTTACCATTAAATTCACAAAGTCCATTTGGATCATTTAACCAACCAATAGGAGGTATTAAGTGAAATTTTAATCTATGATAATCATTATTAACTTTTTCTTTTAAGTTATCTTTATATATTTTGATCATTTTTTTTAAATCTTTGTTTAATGAATTCATAAAAATATCTCCTAATTAAAAGGTGTCTATTAAAGACACCTTCTTAAATTTTTATTTAGATTCTTTCCATCCAAGAGCAAGAGCAACCAAAAATGAAACTACAATGGATATACCCATCATTATTAAATAATTAATAGGTGCATGTAAATGAAGTAATATCCCAAAGATTCCAGTTACTCCTGTTGCAGTTGCTCCAAGATGAACAATTGATGCATATAAAGCACCAGCAGCTCCTCCTGCTGCAGCAATAAATGGTTTTCCATATCTTAAGTTAACACCAAAAATTGCAGGTTCTGTTATACCTAGCATAGCACTAAGTGCTGCTAGATATGCAAGGAATTTTAGTTTCTTATCTTTAGTTCTTACAGCAACAGCAAGAGCAGCACCACCTTGAGCTAAGTTTGCAGCTGATGCAATTGGTAACCAATAAGTTAAACCATATTGAGCAATTTGTCCAAAATCAATTATTGAGTACATGTGATGAATTCCAGTTACAACAGTTGAAGAATAAATTCCACCAACTATTGCAGATCCAATTCCAAATGGTATTTGAACAATTTTAAGTACAACATCTAAAAGTCCATTTTCAAGGAATACAAAAATTGGACCAATAATTGTTAAAGTAAGATATCCAGTTATAAATAGTGTAACTAATGGAGTTACAAACAAGTCTAGTATCGATGGAACAATTTTATGAAGTTTAATTTCAATTTTACTCATGATGAAAACTGAAATAATTATTGGGATAACATGTCCTTGATATCCAACTAATGGAATTTCATAAAGTCCGAACCAAACACTTTGCATTGTTTGATATCCTTCTGATGCAACAGACCAAGCATTTTGAAGATCTGGATGAATCATAATCATTGCCATAACAGCACCTAAAAATTGATTTCCACCAAAAACTTTCGCACTACTAAATCCAATTAAAATTGGAAGGAATATATATGCTGCATTACTAAACATTTTTAAGAATACAAACCAAGATGAATTTATATTCAACGATAAAAATCCATTATTAACACAATAATTTATCGCTTCAGTAAGTCCCATCATAAGACCACATGCAACGATTGCAGGAATAATTGGAACAAATATGTCTCCTAAAGTTTTTATAAGTTGTTTAAATTTACTTTCTTTAGAAGCAACCACTTGTTTTAATTCTTCTTTTGAAACTTCTTCTTTTCCAGAAAGTTTCATAAACTCAGCGTAAATATGATTTACAACACCTGTTCCAAAAATTATTTGAAGTTGACCTGATGCAAAGAAAACACCTTTTACTCCTTCAATATTTTCAATGGCTTCCTTGTTAACAATATCATTGTTTTTTATAACAAGTCTTAAGCTTGTTGCACAATGAGCTACAGAAATTACGTTTTCAGAATTGCCGATTTCTTTGAGAATATTTTCTGCAACTTTTTTATAGTCCATAGTTTTCCTCCTTATTTTTATAACTTAATACAAACCCAAGTATACATTTTATAAAAAATTGATAATTTTTGCAAACAATATTATTTTTGTTGAAGTAAAGTTCTCTATAATAAGAAAAAAGACTACGTAAAATTACGTAGTCTTTTTGATTTATTTCACAGGTCGTTTTAAAAATCCTAAGATAACAGCTCCAACTATAGCTCCAACAATTATAGAAACTAAATACATCGGCCAATTACCTATGATTGGTAAAACAAAAATTCCTCCATGAGGAGCTCTAAGTGTACAATCAAAAATCATTGTCAATGCTCCAGCAACTGCAGAGCCAATTGCAC
>JAGHEJ010000034.1 GCA_017889345.1 Clostridiales bacterium
GCTCAACTTGCATGTGTTAGGCACGCCGCCAGCGTTCGTCCTGAGCCAGGATCAAACTCTTATCCTTCTCATAACTCTTAAATTAACGTTGACTTCTCTCTTACCTATTCAATTGTCAATGATCTATTCTGTTCTTACTAAAATTCGTCGTAAATTACTCACTGCAACTTGCTTTATAATAATATCAAAGTTATTTTATATAGTCAATAGTTTTTTTAATATTATTTAATATAAAAATATTGTACAGAACAATCTATCTACATTTTATTATAATTCTGCACAATACTTTTTTATATAGAATTATCAATTATCTTAATATAAGTCCCTCTCGTTTTAATGTTTTTAATAGTTTCTTGTAAAATAGAAGGATAATATGAAAGTAATTTTATAAATACCCTAGCAATAAATACATTTCGAATAGTTTTTTTATATATTTTTTCGAGTATCAAATGTTTTACATCCATATTATTTATATATTTATAAAACAATTCCATAGTATCATTATAGAATACTTTTTCATTGGATATTATTTCTATTATCAAATTTATATTCTCAGAAAGAAAAATATTTTCGTAATAACTTTCAGCTTCATCACTCTTAAATACCTTATTAATTTTTTTCATTACATGTATATATGAATTCTTAAAACTCTCTTCCTCATAACCACTTTCAATAATATTAAACTCTATTTCTTTGTAAGTTATATCTTTATTCGATTTTATAAATTTCCCTTCTAACGTATTATAAACATCATTTAAAACTTCAAATTGAGTTAAGGATACAAATACTTTAGTATAAAGATCAAAATATTTATTAAACATCTCATAAATATACGAATCATCAATAATGTCATTATGTATATCTTCTTCTAATAAATTTAATATAGTTCTAATCTTTAAAGTTAAAGTATTTATATCATTAATTTTAAACAATTCCTCTCCTTCATCATAAAAAATAATTTCATACATATAATAATATACATCTGTATTAAAATTAGATTGTTTAAAGCAATTATCTAATATTGATTTTATAAAACTTTTATTTAATAATCTATCGGAACTATTTATTACATTTTTAAATATAATCCATTTAACTAAAAAATTATAAGATTCATGCCTCAATATATCTTCTTCATTAAAACATCCAAATTTGATATTAATATAACTATAAATATCACCACAATCCATTTTAAATAAAGAGTTATTATATACTTCTAAATAATAATTTTCATTAAATAAACATGAAAATAATAATCCTAATTTAAATCCTTCAATATTTGGAGAATTATAAATTAAAAAGTCACATTCTTTCTTTAATTTATTAACACAAATATTTTCATATTCAAGCTCTTTAATTAAATCAAATTTATATACATCAAAATATTTATTATTAATTAACGCACTATAATAAAGCTCCCTATTTTTAAGCGTAGATTTATTAAAATAATTTTTAAGTTTACTAATAATATCATTTTTCTCATTTATTACTTTAAAATTATTTTTATTGAAATACAAATTTTTTGCATAAAAATATTCTCTATCTATTCTCTCTCTAAAAACATAATTCTTCTTATCTTTAATATTTAAATAAAACGATTTTCCTTCAAAACTATATAAATCATCAATATTTAAAGACGATAAAATATTTTTTATCAATATATATATTTGTTCATTGCATATTCTCTCATTTTTACACAATAACTCAAAAACATCATATATATTAATTTTTCCACTTTTTACTATATCATTTATTATCCACAGTATATATGTAAATAAACCCTCATCTCCATAATTGAATTCATCTATTATATTTTCTCTAAAATATTTTATAAAATCATTTATATATAATTGTTTATTTTCTATTTCTTCACTATAGATAAGCTTTAATATATATATAACTATTTCCTTATTAAATCCATAAATATTATAATTTTCTTTAATTAACTTTACATAATTAATTTTCAATAAAAAACAACAACTTAAAACATTTATAACTTCTTGTGTATTTTTAGAAAGTATTTTTCCACTTCGTATTTCATGTTTCAAAATAGGAGATATTAAATACTTAACAATTTCTGTTACCTTTCTTATACTTTCATAATCCTTATAATCAAATATCAATTTTGAATATATTTCTAATATAACATCACAATCTCCTTCATTAATTGGAAAAGCTGTTAAATATTTTAAGAAAGCATATACTATATCTCTATTCTCTAAAAATTTATTATCATCTTCATTAATTTTATCTATAAAAACTAAGTTATACTCTTCACAATAATTACTTAGTAACTTAAGTGTAGATATTATTAATTCTTTATTTTCTTTCCAGTTATTATTATCAATACCCTTGGAAATATCTGTTAATGTCTTATTTAACTTAAAAGTTAAAAACATAAGCATAGATATATGTTCCACAGAATCATCAATAACATCCAAATAATCCTTACAATAAATAATGAATTTTTTAGTATATTTATCTAAATATTTAAACTCAACAAAATCTTGAAGAAAATTAATTAAAAAATAAAAATCATCAAAAGTTAAACTATTATATTTTATAACTTGATCTATAAATTCCATAAATTTTTCTTGAGATAAATTTATAAAAATACCAAATATAGAAATATAAAAATTTTCATAATCAAATATGTCTTCATTATACAAATCTAAGAAATCATCAAACAACAAGGATAACGCCTTAATATATACTTCTCTATTTTCATTTGAACTTTCATCTATATATTTATTTAAAAATTTATTTAGTTTTTGCTTATGTGGTATACTATTTTCAATGATATCATTTATATTTTTTAACAAATGATCTAACTCAAATATACAAAAATTTGTATTATCTAAAAATTTAACAAAATCTTGCTCAGATATATCTTCCTCTAAATATAATCTTGTTTTTTCAAAATAAATTAAATAACTATCCCCTTCATAGTTATCACCAAACTCTTCTACTAAGAGTTTTGTAAATAATTGAGTGTGTTTAGAATAACCAATGTATGCCACTAATTTTCACACCTTTCAATAATTTTCAAAACAATAAAATTTATATAAGAATTATAAACATCATAAATTTCTCTATAATCCATTATGATTTTTAAAAACTTATATCCACTTTTACTCAAATAATCCTTTTTATATAAAATGCTAAGACTTCTTAAAAATACTATTTTAAAATCATCGCTTTCCATAACTTTAGTTATATAAAAATACTTTTCACATTCTCCTACGATATTCGAGTAATATCTATAATTTCTAAATAATCTTAAAATAAATATTCCAAATTCAAAAGAATCATATTCCTCTTCAAAATTTAAGAATATTTCCTTAGATATATCCTTATCCAATATATTTAAAATATTAATTGCTTCTTTTCCATCTTTTAAATTTCTTTCTTTAATTAAAACAATTATTCTCTCTTTTATGTATGAATTAAAATATTCGTCTGTAATATTCTCTTTTATATTCTCAAATAAACATAAACCCATTCTTAAAAATTTAATATCCACTTCTTTTTCAAAGTTTAAATAATTGTTTTTATGAAGCTTAGAAACTATTTCTTTAAAATTTTTCATTAATTCTCTAATAGTATGTAAATTTTCTTGTACCAATAAAACATTGCTTAATTTATTCACAGCATTTTTGAAATTTAAAGAATATTCCATTAATATAAACGTTTCCTTATACGAAAGGTTTTCTATTTCAATATCCTTTATGTTAAAGATATAAAAACTAAATATTATCTTCCTATAACTATTTTTATGTAAATCATTTATAAATTTCATTACATAAAATATATCTTTATCTTTATAAAAAAATGAAATAAGTTTTTCATAAGATAAAATATTTGTTATCTCTTCCTCTTTTAAAATAAGAGAACTTATCTCTAAATGATCTATATTGTTTAACAAATTTATTTTGCAAAATTCTTTTACATTTCCATTTAATATATAAAGTACAAAAATGGATAAATTTAAACTATTTATCGTTTCCCCTTTTTTAAAAAGCTCTAAAAATATAGAATAAATCTCTCTATAATTTTTAAAATCCTCACTAATAACTTCTCTTATGTAATCATAAACCCTAATAAATCTAAACTTATATGTATCGCACAAATAAAGGAGCATTTCAAAAGATAAATTTTCTATTGAAGTTCTTATCTCTTTCAAAAAATCATCTTCCTCAACTTTAAAATCAAATAAAAACTTTGTATTTAAAAACACATCCTCCATCTTCCAAATATCATTTTTAAGATAAAGATTTTCATGAGAATCCATGGAATTTATATTTCTTTCAATTGAAAATTCCAATTTCTTGTTATATTTATCCCTTATTCGAATATTTTTCATTAAAAATTCTCCTAAATTATTTTGAAAACTCTCTTTATTATACCAAATTAACTCTCAATAACTAATTAATTTTTAAAATAATTTTGTTATTATTTACTATTTTTATAGTCAAAAGTTAAATTATTTTAAATTACTGTACAAACTATATACTTAAATGTATAATTTAATTAACGTTCATTACAAAATGAATTTGTTTTCACATTTTTATGTAGGAGAAATTTATATGATTAAACAAAAGGTTCGTTCATCTTTAGAATTGCTTAATAACGCAAAATCAAGGATGACATTATTGATAAAAGATTTAATAGATCATCTTTTAAAGATGCTTAATTCTGAGTATTGTGAAAATTTATGTGAATTCAAAAAGTTATGTATATATTTGAAAAATAATGGAATCGATGATATTTCAATGTTTATCACTAAAAATATGCTTGATTATAATTTCTATATAAACACATCCTCTAAAACAACTTCAGTAAATATAGAGTTTATTTTTAGAAAGGATTTTCCTATAAATAGTTTAAAAATTATGGATTTAAAACTATAAAAAATAAAATCACCTATTAATTAAGGTGATTTTATTATAGAGCTATTTTTAATACACTTTTAACATTTCTAAATTTCCTTCAAATAAATAATCAGAATCTTTTCCTATATATATGCTCTCTCCTTTACTTACACTAATTTCTTCTCCATTAATCTCTTTTATTATCCCATTTCCATTTAAACAAATATACATATGAAACTTATTAGAAGTTTTATCTTCATAAGATCCTTCAACGTTAATTTTTTTAACATTAAAATACGGTGTCTCTAATATTTTAAAATTTTTCATAATCCCTTTAGTGTTATCAAATTTAAAATCTATTACATCTAAAGCTTTTTTTACATGTACTTCTCTATCTCTTCCCCAATCATATATTCTATAAGTCACATCACTTGATTGTTGAATTTCTATAAGTTCTATATCACCTTTTATAGCGTGAACAACTCCAGAAGGTATGTATATCATATCTCCCTTTTCTACATATACATTTTCAAGAATTTTTTCAACATTATTGTTTTCTATATCTTCTAATAACTCTTCTTTTGTTATACCTTCTTTAATTCCGTATACAATACTCGCTCCTTCTTTTGCATTTGTTATATACCAACATTCAGTTTTCCCATTATCTCCTTCATATTTTTTTGAGTATTCATCTCCAGGGTGAACTTGTACAGATAAAGTTTCATTTGCTCTTATCTCTTTAATTATAATTGGTAGTTCCTCTCCTAAATACTCTAATAAATTCTTCTCCTCATCGCAAATAAATGAAATTCCATTTTTATGAGTAGATAAAATCCATTTCTCATATCCCCATACTTTCTCACTTAAATAATAATTTAACTTTAAAATCTTTTTCATTTTTATACCTCCATATATAAAAATAGCGGGGGTAATAACATACCTCCGCTTTAACTTTGGTGCAGGTAAAGGGACTTGAACCCATACGTGCATACGCACACTAGACCCTCAATCTAGCCTGTCTGCCAATTTCAGCATACCTGCAAAATATATAAGTAATTATACTTATATGAAATATTATTGTCAATGACTTTATTTTTTATCATACAAATACCTGTACATATTATAATTCAACCTAATTTTCTTTAAATAAAGTTCAGTTTCCTTAAAAGGTATATAATTTAATGTATTTCCATCTAGAGAAAACTTCGGATTTTCAAGCCACTTATTTACATTTCCTCTTCCTGCATTGTACGCAGATAATATCAAAACATAATCATCATTAAACTCTCTTCTTAAATTATCTAAATACCACGTTCCCATAAAAATATTTATCTCTGGATCATATAATTTATCTTTAGAAAACTCAACTAAGTTCATTTGCTCTGCTATCCATTCCCCAGTTGATGGAGTTATTTGCATAAGACCTCTTGCATCTTTATATGATGTTGCTCTCTCATTAAAATTACTCTCTGCTTTTATTACAGACAAAACTAAGTACTTGTCTAAATTATACATTGCAGAGTATTTCTCTACGTATTCAATATACTTTAATGGATACATAACCTTTAAAATACTCTTTGAGGAGAATAAAAATATTAAAGTAATTATAACTATGGATATAATTCTTACTCCTACCTTTTTCATAATTCTACCACCTATTTATAATGTTTCTAAAATTGAACATAGGTGAATTATCTGCTCTTTTAAATATTCTCTTCCCTTTGAATTATCTATTACAAAATCTGCAAACCTTATCTTTATATCAATATCCATTTGAGCATTAATTCTTAACATAGCACTTTCTTTTGAAATATTATCTCTTTTTATAAGTCTTTGTAGTTGAACCTCTTTATTTGCCCAAATCAATATAACATAATCCATTTTTTCATGTAATTTTTTTTCAA
The DNA here is from genome assembly GCA_017889345.1 of Clostridiales bacterium. GTDB lineage: Bacteria > Bacillota > Clostridia > Clostridiales > Clostridiaceae > Dwaynesavagella. Next base: position 6,773 of record JAGHEJ010000034.1, read on the forward strand.
TTAATAAAGGAGCATCAAGTATACATATTTTCTCCCCATTTTTTTCATAGAAAGAAAACTCATCATCTATCTTCTTAAAAATCTTAGGCATAATAAACTCTTCATATTTAATCCTCTCTTTTTCATGAGAGAAAATATATTCTCCGAACTCTTTTCTAAGTATTTTCCCATTTAATATAAATGATGGTGAAAAATTCTCCTCTATATATAAACTTATCTCCCTATCATTTTCTAAAATATCTCTAACAATTTTATCTGAATCAATAACTTTAAATTTATTTTCAATTAACATTTCTACAAATGTACTTTTCCCACAGGCTATACCACCAGTTAATCCAATTTTTTTCAAAAGTATACCTCCAATAAGTTATTTTGCTTCAAACCAATTTTCCCCATGAGATACGTTAACCGTAAGTGGTATTCTTATATCCTCATAACAATTCTCCATCTCATCTTTTACAATTCTTGAAACCTCTTTCAACTCATCTTTGTATACATTAAGTACAAGTTCGTCATGAACTTGAAGTATTATTTTTGATTTTAATTTTCTCTCTTTTAATTTGTTAAACACTTTTATCATAGCAAGCTTTATAATATCTGCTGCACTTCCTTGAATAGGAGTATTCATAGAAAGCCTCTCTCCTAAAGATTTTACAATCTTATTTGAAGATTTTATTTCAGGAATTGTTCTAACTCTATTAAATATGGTTTTAACATACCCTTTTTCTTTTGAAAATTCTACAATAGAATCTAAATAATTCTTAACACCAGGATATCTATTAAAATATTTGTCCATATATTCTTTAGCTTCTTTTCTTGAAATTTTTAAATCTTGAGAAAGAGCAAAATCACTTATACCATAAACAATTCCAAAATTTACTGCCTTACATTTACTTCTCATACTTTCTGTTACCTCATCTTCACTAACAGAAAAAATCTCTGAAGCAGTTATTTTGTGTATATCTAAATTATTTCTAAAAGCATTTACCATTTCCTCATCTTGAGAAATATGAGCAAGTATTCTAAGTTCTATTTGAGAATAATCCGCACTTAAAATTAAACACTCCTCGTTTTCTGGTATAAATACCTTTCTTATTTCTCTCCCTAAAGGATATTTAATTGGAATGTTTTGAAGATTTGGCTCAGTACTTGATAACCTTCCTGTTGTTGTAATTGTTTGATTAAAAGATGTATGAATCTTTTGATCAACATCTATGACATCCATAAGCCCTATTATGTAAGTTGATTGAAGCTTTGTAATTTGTCTATAATTTAAAATCTCTTCTATTATTTCATGTTTATCTCTTAAAGCTTCTAATACCTCTGCATTTGTTGAATAACCTGTTTTAGTTTTCTTTATAACTGGTAAATCTAATTTCTCAAATAAAATTTTACCTAATTGCTTTGGAGAATTTATATTAAACTCCTCTCCTGCTAAATCATAAATTTTATTTGTGTACTCATTTATCTTAACTTCAAACTTCTCTTTTAAATCCTCTAAAGTTTCTTTTGATACCTTAAACCCTTCAAGCTCAATTTGTGAAAGAACAAAAGAAAGTGGATGCTCTATATTAAAATATAAATTATCCATTTCATTTTTAATTATCTCATCTCTAATACTTTTATAAATTTCAGGGAAAGAAAATATTGATAAATCCATTTCCTCTTGTTTTAAATATGTATTTGAGTATTTTTCACATAAAAATAAAATCTCAATTTCCTTTCCAGGATCTAATAAATACTCCCCAATTGTTATATCAAAAATAACATTGTTAACTTCCTTATTGTTTTTATACATTACCTTGTATATACTTTTTGAATCAAATAAAACCTTATTTATATTACTTGAAAATATTTTTGAAACTTCATCAAAGTTATTATAAATAACCTCTTTATTTAAGCTAAAACATTTATTATCTATGTTAAAGAAAATATTTTCAAAAGAAATTTCACTTACCTTATGTCCTTTAACATTCCCATTTATATATAAAATCTTTTCTTCATCTTTTATTAAATCTAAAATTTCATTAATATCTTCTAGGTTTTTCACCTCTATTAAATTTAAATTTGAATTATCAGAGGATTCTTTATGTAAATTTAATTTTCCCATTAAGGATTTTAGCTCATATTCTTTATAAAATTTCCCAACTAAATTATGATCAAACTCATTATAAACCTTAAGCTCATCTAATGAAAATTCTATCGGAACATTTCTATTTATAGTTGCAAGCCTTTTAGATAAAAAAGCCTTATCCATATCCTCAATTAAATTCTTCTTAACTTTTCCTTCTTTCATATTTGAAAGATTTTCATATACATTTTCTAAGGACTTATACTCCTTAATTAAATTAACTGCTCCCTTTTCTCCAATTCCAGAAACCCCTGGTATATTATCAGATTTATCTCCCATAAGAGCTTTAACATCTATAAATTCCTCAGGAGTAACCCCATAAACCTCAAGCATTTTGTTATTATCATAAATCTCTTTATCTGAGATTCCTTTTTTTGTTATAATTACCTTGGTTATATGAGAACAAAGCTGAAGAGCATCTTTATCTCCTGTTACAATTATTGGTTCAAACCCTTTTTCTTCAAATATTTTTGAAAGAGTTCCAATTAAATCATCAGCTTCAAACCCATCTAGCTCAAAAATATTTATATTCATAGCACGAAGTATTTGTTTTAAAAGCTCTAGTTGCTCTCTTAACTCATTTGGCATTGATTTTCTTCCTGCTTTATATTCCGTATACTCCAAATGTCTAAATGTTTTAGCTCTTCTATCAAAGGTTGCAATAACGTATTTACAATCAAACTCTTCTTGCATCTTAAAAAACATTGTTAAATATCCAAGTATTCCGTTTGTATAATTTCCATTTTTAGTTGACAAAAGGGGAAGTGCATAAAACGCTCTATTTAAAATACTATTGCTGTCTAATATCAAAATTTTTTCCATATCCTACCTCTTAAACCTAAATACTTATATTTAAATTACAATAATTAAACATTATTTTCAATTTATAAAAGGAGTTTTGTATGTTAAATATTTTTTCAATAATAGGAATAATCCTAATAATTTTATTAAACATATTTCTCATACTTTGTTTTAGAGAATATATGGTTAAATTTCAAGGGAACAATTATTTAAATAAAATACATTCAATTGAATCCTCTCTTTCAAAAATTCAAAATGAAATTTCAAATAACTTCTCTTTAACGGAGAAAAATTTAAGAGAAGAATTAAGAGGACAAATCCTATCCTTAACAGAGATAATAAATTCTAGATTAAACGAAATTAATGTTAATTTAAATTCCTCAATAAATTCTCTTAGAAATCAATCAAACATAGATTCAAAATTAAATAGAGATGAGCTTTCATCTTCTTTTGAAAAAATATCACTAAACCTTGAAAAACAATTAAATATTCTTAATAACACTCAAAACAATCTTATTGTTTCTACTGAAAAAAAACTTGATATAATGAGAGATACTGTAGATGAAAAACTTCAAAAAACCCTTGAAAATAGAATATCTAAATCTTTTGAATTTGTAAGTAAAAGACTTGAGTTTGTACATAAAGGTATTGGAGAAATGAACTCTCTTGCAGTTTCTATAAATGATCTTAGAAAAATTTTATCAAATGTTAAAACTCGTGGAATAATTGGGGAATATCAGTTAGAAAATATACTTTCTCAAACCTTAAACGAAAACCAATATTATAAAAATGTTATAACAAAGGAAAACTCTCGCGATAGGGTTGAATTTGCTTTAAAAATTCCAAGTAAAAATTCAAACAAAGAAATACTTCTTCCAATAGATTCAAAGTTTCCATTAGAGCCTTACGCAAATTTATTAAAAGCATGCGAAGAATCAAACAAAGAAGATATAACAAAATACTCAAAACTTTTAGAGACATCTATTAAGAAATTCTCAAAAGATATAAGCGAAAAGTATATTGATATAAATAACACAACAGATTTTGCAATATTATTTTTACCAATTGAAAGTCTATATTCTGAAATTTCAAAAAGGGTAAGCTTAATTGAGTTTATTCAAAGAGAATATAAAATAATCATAACAGGACCAACTACTTTATACGCACTTCTTAACAGTTTGAACTTAGCATTTAAAACAATCTCAATAGAAAAACATTCAACTAAAGTTTGGAAAGTATTAGGTGAGGTTAAAAAAGAATTTGAAAGCTTCTCAAATATACTAGAAAAAGCAAAGGATAAACTAAAACAGGCAACAAATGATTTAGATTCATTATCTACTATAAAAACTAATAATATTAATAATAAACTAAGAGATATAGAATCTCTTCCCTATAATTAAAATTAACATGAGTTCTATTTAGGACTCATGTTTTATGTACATCAATTATGAAAAAAAGAACACTCTTCCCCCTCTTTTAGAATGCTGTTTGGTATTTCACCGTATATCTTGCATTCATTATTTTCTCCTCTATTTTTACAACCGTAACAATTAATGCTTCTTATCATAACATCAATATTATTTTTGATTATGTCATTTTTGTTCACTTAGACACCCCTTAAAATTATAATAACTTAAAAATACAAATAAATTTCGTAACTACTTTCTAAAAATTATACTACATCACAATTAAAAAATTTGTTTTATTATGCTTCAAACACAGAAATGTTTTCCTGAATTTTATTTAATATAGTTTCTAAATCCATGTTAAAATTCTCTTCTAAAAATTCTTTATTCTTTTCAAACTCGTTTTCAAAATAAGTTAAGGTATAATACTCTTGTTTATTTTGTGGAACAAAATTAATAACCCCATCAAATAATTCTACTAACCTATCTTTAATCTCAATTAAAATATCCTCTATATTTTTTGAAAATATAATTTTAAAATTATATTTTTCATTTAATATTTTAAGATCCTTAATACACTGTTTAATTTCATTACTTAATGTAAAATACTCTAATGTAAAATAAGAATTAATATTATTCAAAATAATATTTACCAATCTTTCGAAATGATTTTTTATATCAAAAATTTCTTCCTCATCTATATTACCATATAAATCATAAACCTCACTTACAAATAGGAAATATTTAAAACTATAATTATAAAATTCAAAATCTCGTGTAGAATTATAATTATATACTAAATCTAACAACTTATTATTGAATATTTCGTTATTAATTAAAACCTCTTTTGAATTTTTTAAGATGAAAAAATACTTTATTGATTCCTCTATAGAAAGTTTAGAATAAATAATTTTTGTATTTAAACTCTCAATTAAATCTTTGTCCAAAATATTTAAAATTTTAAATATTTTCATAACATAAAAAAGTTCGTCTATTGGAAATTCTGAATTAGATATAGAAATTACCTCATCTAAAAATTTTTTCAAATTATTTTCATATTCTTCTAGTGTATAATCAATATTAATTTTTAAATTCTCGATAATATCTACAATATATTTAAAACTTTCATAACAAGAAATATTATTAATTAAATCTTTTAAGAGCTTATCCTCATAAATAATTTCTCTTGTTAAAAAATCCTTTATGTATAAATTCTTTATGGAAAATTTTCTATTGCTTCCAAGCACAATAAAATCCCTTCCAAGCTTTTTGAAAGAGTCTAGAATAATTCCCTTTAAATCCTCATTTTCCCTAAAAATATTTTTATCTAAAAAATACTTTATAGTGGATTTAATCCATATATTTATATCTCCTATATTATTTATGAGTATTGATAATAACAAAAATTTATCTACATAGGAAAACTGTGAATATTTTTCATATAAGGTTTTTATATCGAAAGTATGAGAATCTCTCAAACACAAATGTGCTTTAATATTTTCATGATAATTATTTAAATTGTAAAAATATTTACAATGTATTACATTAAATATCTCTTCTTTCACAAATTCTCTTACATTTAAAATTAAAATTTTATTTTGGCTCTTTGAAATGCTATCCACATAACGTTTAAATTTACACAAATTAAAACTAACTTGTCCAAAAAAATCATTTAAATAAAACACTTGAAATACATTTTCTAAATACAATTCATCTAATTCATCAATAGAATTTATTTTAAAAACACTTAAATCTAAATGGTTCTTATAATTATCATAAAAAAATCTATAAATAATTTCAATAGAAATATCTTCTCTCAAATAATCCCTAAGTCCATAAAGCACCACAATGTTTTGTTTATTTAAAATCTCCAAAATTTCCCAAATAAAACCATATTCTTCTCTATCATACTTTTCATCTTTAAGTTTTCCATTTTTTATACTAAGTATAATCTCTTCACTTATATTAAACCTAAACATATTTCTCTAAAATACCTTCTATATTCTCACAACATACAACTCTTTAAATCATTTTATTGTATAAATTTAACATATTTTATAAAAAAAATAAACACTTATAACAATACATAAGTGTTTATTTTTTATATTTTATTTAATAACCCTCTAACAATATTTATCACAATAACTATTGGAGTAATAACTATTATTAAAACAATTGTATAACTAATACCTATTAAATTTAAATGAGCTGTTTCCAAAAACTCTAACGGAAATATTTTATTAAATATTCCTTCGTTATGAAATATGTAGTAAATTGGCATATGTAACGAAAAATAATAAAGAGAATTTCTCCCAATAAATTTAAGTATACCTATCCACTTTAAAATATAAGATAGGAATAAATATGTAAATACTCCTGTTAAACTTATAAATACATGAAATAAGTAAGAAGTCAAAGCTATTAAAAAACCAAAATCGTAATATATAATATCTGCATGCTCTATAAGATTAAATAAATTCATAATGTTAACTGGAATTGAGATTGCAAATACTAAAAACAAACTTCTAAAAAAATGAGAATAATTTCTATTTGAATATATAACCCCACTTGAAAATAAATCTCCAAGGAAATAATAAATGATAAAATATAAAGATGCATCAAAAGTCCATGGAAGAGTATATAAAGATCCTGTTGTCCTTAAAATTACAACTCCAATATACCCAAATATGAAAACCAAAATTCCAATTATCTTTTTAGGAAAAATACATCTTAAAATATAATACATTATTTCAATTGTAAAAAAGGATGTTAAAAACCATAAAGGAACATTTATATATATATCATTTCTTTTAGAAATCATAACGCTCATAAAAATATCTACAAGATCATAATCTTTTCCCAAATAATTACTATACAAGATGTAAATAACACCAGAAATAAAGGATAAAACAAAATATGGAATAAGAATTCTTTTAATCTTCTTTATTAAATAATCCCAAAAAGAATTTATCATGTGAGCATCTCTATATAAAAATCCCCCAACAAAATAAAATATAGCTAATTGAAAGGAAAATATATAGGAGTATAGCTCTCCTTTAATTGGCATATGACCAAGTATAACAAAAAAAACACCGAATCCTTTAAAGGCATCAATAAAACTAAATCTTCTCAACTTGAACTCATCCTTAAAACTTCTTAAAATACCAATAAAAAATGTAATACCATAATTAGTATTACATTTTTATTCCTTATTATAACTACAATTTATGTACCACTTCTCCATTAATTATTGTATATAAACAATGTGAATCAGAAAATAATGCACATCTATCAAATATTACAATATCTCCATCTTTTCCTTTTTCAATGCTTCCAACCCTATCATCTATGTTTACAATTTCAGCTGCATTGATTGTAATTGCTTTAAGAGCATCCATCTCACTTAAACCTGTGTTTTTAGTTGCAAGACCTGCACAAATCGGAAGATATTCTTGCTCTATTACTGGGTGATCTGTAACTATAGCAACCTTTACTCCTTTATTTATTAAAACAGCTGGAGTGTCAAAAGTTTTATTCCTTAATTCTATTTTTGATGCGTGAGTCATTGTAGGACCAACTATAGCAGGGAAACCTGACTCTTTTATTTTGTCTGCAATTAAATGTCCTTCAGTACAATGGTCAAGGGTTAATTTTAAATCGAATTCTTTTGCAATTCTTATAGCTGTTAAAATATCATCTGCTCTATGGCAATGAGCTTTTAAAGGAATTTCTTTTTTAAGAACAGGTATCATGGCTTCATATTTTAAATTTGTTTCTGTAAATACCTCTCCTTTTTCCTCAGCTTTTTGTTTCTTTAACAAATAATTTTTAGATTCTATTAAAAGAGTTCTTAAAAGAGCTGATGTTCCCATACGAGTCATTGGCATTTTAGATTTTGAATTATAAACTCTCTTTGGATTTTCTCCAAAAGCAACTTTCACACCAATTGGATTTTTTACAACCATGTCATCAATACAATCTCCATAAGTTTTGAAAGCTCCAAAAGTTCCTCCACAAACATTAGCACTTCCAGGTCCTGAAACCACAACAGTAACTCCACCCTCTCTTGCATGCTTAAATCCAACTTCCATAGGATTGATTCCATCTATAGCTCTCATTTGAGGAGTTATAGGATCTGTCATTTCATTTCCATCAGATCCTTCAAATCCCATTCCCCATTCAAATAATCCCATATGTCCATGAGCATCTATAAATCCAGGATAAACAAATTCTCCATTAAGTTCTATTACTTCCTCATTATTCATTGGAGATAAATTTTGAGAAACCTCAACTATTTTTCCATTTTCTATTCGTATATCGCCATTTTCTATAATTCCATCGCTACTCATTGTATAAATCGTACCATTTTTAATTAACATTCTAAAACCTCCAATTTAAAAACTTTATTTACATTTCATTATACATCCATATGAAATAATTTAATAGTGCCGCATAACTTAACCAAAGCAAATATATAAACATAATTAAAGATGCGATTTTAGAATTCTTAAAATATCTCACGCACAAATAAATTGTAAAAATCATTATAATTAAAACAAGAAAGAAGGCTAATCCATAAAGTTGTTGTCCAAAAAATACTACATTCCAAACAAAACTTAAAAACATAGAGAAATAATAGGCAAAGAAATTTCTTCCACCATTTTTATAATTAAACATAACAGCTAAGGCAAGAATTATATATAAAGTCCACCACACAATTGGAAAAACAATATTAGGTGGAGCAAACCAAGGCTTACTTAATGATTCATATAAAGCTTTTTGATCTCCAGATAAAAGAGTTGAAACATATCCTCCTATAAAATTAAATAATAAAGCCAAGATAAAAACTTTAAAATTTTCTAGCTTACTTTTCAAATCCTCACAACCTTTTTTTATTTTTTTAATATATTATTATGTTTTAATATTTTTTATTCAAAATAATAAAAGTGTTAAACATAAAAAACTGGGAATAAATTATTCCCAGTTTAAAATCAAACTTTGTGATCATGATTAAAAATATGTTCACTACAATATTCGTAATTTCCATTACATTTAGAACAATATCTAAACTCTAAATTCTCATCATCTTTTTCAGTTCTATGACATATTGAGCATCTATGTCTTGATACTTTATCCCCATCAAACTTTAAAACCTTAGATTCAAAAGATTGTTTTCGTATTCTAGCTTTAGTATCTCCCTTAACCTTTCTTATAAGAATTGGTGTAAAGAAAATTAAAAAGTTTATTATTGGATATAAAATTACAAGTTTAAATTGCCAAAAAGGTACATTTATAACTCTATAAATTATTATTGTTAAATCAACAATTGCAATATATTTCATCTTTATTGGTAAAACCATAAACAAATATACTGTACGATTTGGATCAAGGACTGCGTAAGCTAAAAATAAAGACAAATTTAAATCATCTGATCCAACAATCGGAACATTAAATATTAAAGAAATAACGCTTCCTATTAAAACACCTGAAAAATAATATAGATTAAATTTAAAAGTACCCCAATAATTTTCAAGCTCTCTTCCGATGTAATAATAAAACATTAAAACTATCAATAGGAAAAATGGATTAAATGTTGGAGGAATAAAAATATAACTTAACACTCTCCATATTTCTCCTGCAAAAACCCTCTCTGGAATTAATGCAAGAGATAAAGATAAATTTGTATTTCCAAGCATAGATAATAAATAAACAAGTAAGTTTGCTGAAACTATTATAAACATTAAATTTTTAATTCCAAAATCTCTATACTTGAATTTATTGTTTGAAGCCTTCACAAAAAGCCTCCTTCCTAAAACCTAAATTATAAATCAGGTTACTTTATTTCCTTTAATATAGCTTTTATAAATTCCCACACTTTATTTGATGACTCAATACTCATCCATTCTTTTGGCGTGTGATTATCTTTAACAATTGGACCAAAAGATATCATATCAAGATGTGGTAATTTCTCCTTTATAAGTCCACATTCAACTCCTGCGTGAATTGCATAAATTTCCATTTCTTCATTATGCATTTTCTTATAAACATCTCTTGCTATATCTCGAATTTTTGAATCCTTATCATATTCCCATCCTGGATAAGATGCAGATTCTTTTGTTACAGCTCTAAAAGCACGACTTAAAACATCTATCTCTCTAACAACATTATATTTAGCTGAATCTATTGAACTTCTAATTGCATTTTTAAATACAACAGTATCCCCATCATACTCAATAACTCCAAAGTTATTAGAAGTTATTACCAAATCTTTAATGGACATACTTTGAGTTTTTATTCCATTTGGCATTAAATACATTAAATCTATTATGTCTTTTGAATCCTTAAGACTCATCATATTTTTTCTTCTTGGAGCTTCATCTTTTGAAACTATAACATGAAAATCCTCTTCACACTCTAACTCGTTTTTTATAACCTTTTCAACAGATTTAACAGCTAAGATGATATTATCAACATCTTCCTTATCAACTTCTATTTGACACTCTGCTTCCCTTGGAATTGCGTTATCTTTTGCTCCTCCAAAAATATCTACAATGTTAATACTTGAATAATTTTTCTCAACATTAATTAAAATTCTACCAAGAATTTTATTTGCATTTCCTCTTTCTTTGTTTATATCAATTCCAGAGTGTCCTCCCTTAAGTCCTCTTACTTTTATAGTTACAATTTCCCCTTCAATATCTTCATGAGTAACTTTTTTCATAACAGAAGCTCTAAGTCCTCCACTACAACTAACCAAAAGTTTTGAATCATAAGTCGAGTCGACATTTATTAAATATTTACCTTTAAAAAAGCTTGGATCAAAAGTTTTAGCTCCAAACATTGAAGTTTCTTCCTCAACTGTTATTAAAGCTTCTATTTGAGGGTGAGGTATATCTTTTGATGCCATAAGAGCCATAATGTAAGCTACTGCTATACCATTATCTGCTCCAAGAGTTGTATCTGTGGCATAAATTTTCCCATCTTCTACTCTAAGTTTTATTGGATCTTTCTTAAAATCATGGGAAACCCCTTCATTTTTTTCACAAACCATATCCATGTGTCCTTGAAAAATAACAGTCTCTCCATTTTCATATCCTGGAGTTGCTTTCTTTCTCATATAAATATTTAAATTTTCATCTTGAACAACTTCTATTCCTAATTCTTTTCCAAAGTTTAAAAGATAATCACTTATTCTCTTTTCATCTTTAGATGCTCTAGGTATTTGACTTATATCCTCAAAATATTTTAAAACCTCTTTTGGTTCAATATTATCAAGCACTCTTTTCATAATAAAAACTCTCCTAATACAATTATTTTAATTTTGAAAACAAATCCTTAAAAACATCTCCAAGGGTATTTGACACTTCCTCTTCTTTATAATCAAATTCTTCCACGTCATCCTCAAATACTTTTTTATAACTTAAAGATATTTTTCCATCTTGTGAATTTATTAATAAGATTTTCCCTTTTATTTTATCTCCAACTTTAAACTCTTTATTTAAATTTTGTACCTCTTCTGGAAACTCACTTATATGTATAAATCCTGTTAACTCATCATTTAAAGACACAATAATTCCTGAAGATAAAATTTTAGATATTGTTACGTCATAAATATTTCCTTCTATAAACTCATTTTTATACTCTTTAAAGGGATTATAATTTGAATCCTTCATTGTTAAAGATAATTTTCCTGTTTCCTTATCACAATTAAGAACAAATACTTCAACCTTATCTCCAACTTTAAACATTTCATTTATATTAAAGTTTCTCTTGTGAGTAATTTCAGATTTATGAACAAGCCCTTGAACTCCACCAATATCTACAAATACTCCAAAGTCTTTTATACTTTTAACTACTCCTAAAAATTTATCTCCAGCATTTATACCATTTATTAATTTCTCTTTCTCTTCCTTAGCTTTCTGAATCTCTATCTCTTTTCTTGAGAAAACTATTTTGTTCTTAGATGAATTAAACTCTATAACATAAACTTCCAAAGTCTTTCCTACATAATCTTTAAGATTCACTTTATTTATTGAAACTCTAGACTTTGGAATAAAACCTCTTACCCCTTTAAAATAAACCTCAAGTCCTGAATCTAAACTTTCTTTTACAAAAACACAAACCTTCTCTTTACTTTCATATAAATTTTTAAGCTCTTCTAAAACTCTTTTTTCATTAGCCTTCTTCTCAGATAATAAAACATTTCCTTCTCCATCATCAAGAGAAATTACATATACATAAATCTCATTTCCTTTTTTATAAGTCTCTTCACTTATTATATCATTTAAAATCTCTTCTTTTTTTATTATTCCATCACAAAAATAATTTATATTTACAATTACCTCATCTTTAGATGAAGAAATTATTTCTCCTCTTACTATGTTCCCCTTATTTATTTTCTTAAAATCCAAAGAATTATTCATAAATTCTTCCATAAGTTTCTTATCTCTGTCCATAACTAAAATGTATTTACAAAAATTTACTTAATTTTATATAAATACATCCCCACCTCCTAAAACACATTTATTTATACATTTTAACACTACATAAAAAAAATTAAAACAATTTAAATTAGTATTTCTAAATTAAAAACTTATATGTTTTTCCTAAAGAAACTTAAAATCCCCACGATTATTAAAATATATTTTAGTGAAAATCCAAGGAGGGTCCATAAATGGGAAGAAATAATAAAGATTATAAAATGAAAGATAAGAATTTAACTCTTAATAAAAAAAGAGGAAAATTAAATAAAAGCATTGCTTTCACTCTTGCAGGGATGGCAGCAATAGGGGCTGGAGCAATGACAATGGATAATGGAAAAGAAGCTCAGGCTATGATGAAAGGTGGAGGAGCATCTATGGCAACTAAAAATCTAGCTACTCCTAAAATAAAGATGCCTATGACAACAAGTGGGACTGGAATTGGAGTTACTACATCAAGAATGTTAAAAGGATCTACTGGAGCTATTAACTCTGGAAAAGTTGGTGGTCATAAACCTATGAATGCAGTAGGTACAAGCATTGGTGGTTCTAAAGTTGTTACATCAAGAAACTTAGGTGGATCTAAAGGAGCTATTAACACTGGAAATGTTGGTTCTCATAAACCCATGAATGCAGTAGGTACAGATGTTAACGGTTCTAAAACTGGTACCTCAAGAGTATTAAATGGATCTAAAGGAGCTATTAACACTGGAAATTCAGGTTCTAGTGGAACTCAATATCAAGGAATTCCAGAATCAGCAAATACTCCTACATCTAAACCAACTAAACCTGTTGGAACTTCTAGTACAGGAGCTTCTTCAAGTGGAACTTTAAAAAATAGTGGAACTCAATCTTCAAGCTTAACTAACAATAAAGGAACTCAAACTGAAACTCAAGGTAAAACTAATACTACAGGAAAATTAAGCGATAAAAAACAAGCATTTGAAGGCGGAAATGCAAGCGGACTTACATTAAAAGATGGAGCTCAAAAACAACAAGCTTTCAACCAAACAGGAAATAAAGATGATAAAGTACTTACAACTAGCGGTTTCTATAGAAAATAATTTTTGAAGGTGAATTTATGGCAAGAAATGTTCATTTTAAAAAAGAGGTTGATTGCTATAAAAGTTTAAATAAAATAATGCTCTTAGGATTGTCTGGTATGACAGTCTTAGGAGCTTCAATTATAATTTCTGAAGGAAGTAAGGCAGATGCTTCCTTATTGTATAAAGGAGCAAATTCATCCTCAAGAATTTTAAGCACTGGTTCTAAAATTATTTTAAAATCTCCTGCCTTTAAACCTGAAAAAATATATACCCCAACCATTTCTCTTTTAAATAAAACAGGTGTACTTACCAAAAGTACACCTATAACTCAAGGATCATTATTATCTTCAATTAAAAGATCTCAATTAAATAAACCCGTTTTATCTCCACTAAAACCTATGGCTCCAACAAATCAAACTCACTCACTAACATCAAGACCAACCTTAAATCCAAAACCAATTTTAACCCCTAAACCTAATGTAACCCCAATTACAACTCCTACTTTAACCAAAAAAAATTAGTCCTCAAAAGAGGACTAATTTAATTTTTTGGTTTTTGTCATTTTAATTCTTCCACAAATAAATAGAATTATTCCCAAAACCACAAATATTATTGATACTATTTGTGATATTCTAAATACTCCTATATATAAACTATCTGTTCTCATTCCTTCTATAAAAAATCTTCCAATTCCATAAAGTATTGCGTATAAATAAGTTACTTCCCCTTCTTTTTTCCTAAACTTATTAAAAAAGATAATGAGAACTACAAACACTAATAAATTTAAAACACTTTCATATAAAAATGTTGGATGAACAGTAACTAACTTTCCATTCTCCATTATTGTCATTGCAAAAAGAGAATTTGTTTCATATCCATAGGCTTCTTGATTTACAAAATTTCCCCATCTCCCTATAGCTTGAGCAATAGCAAGAGCTGGAACTATACAATCTGTATAATTTAAAAATTTTTCCTTCTTTATTTTCGTATATATATATACACTAATTGCTCCAAAAATTATTGCTCCATAAATTGCAATTCCACCTTCTCTAAGGTTAAAAATACTTAAAAGATCATCTTTATATAAATCAAAATTAAATACTACATAATAAAGTCTAGCTCCAATTATTCCAAAAATTATCATATAAAAAAAGCTATCCATAAATTTATCCGTATCTAATTTCATAAATTTTGCATTCCTATAAGATAAAACCATAGCAACAATAATTCCAAAAGTTATTATTACCGCATACCAAGCTATATCTATTCCAAATATAGTAAATGCAATTTTATTTACCATAAAATCTATGCCCAAATTGGGAAATGATATTTTGTCCATTTTTCCTCCCTTTTAAATTACTTATTATTTTCCATAAACTCTTCTATTTCTTCAATGGTTTTAATAATCCCTTCCGATAAAACCTCACATCCTTCTTTTGTAACTAAAACATCATCTTCTATTCTAATTCCAATTCCCTCATCTTCTATATAAAGTCCTGGTTCAACCGTTACAACCATTCCTTCTTTATAAGTAAACTCTCTTTCTCCAACATCATGAGTATCTAATCCTAAAGAGTGTCCTATTCCATGATAATAATATTTTTGAAGTTCTTCTCTTTCATTTATTTTTCCAATTTGTTTAAGCCCAAGATATAAATTTTCCTTAGCTATTTCATTTATTTCCTTTTGAGTAACTCCTTCTCTAATTGCTTCTATAACTTTTAACTGAGCATTTAAAACAATATTATATATTTGTTTTTGTCTTTCAGAAAATTTACCACTTGCAGGAAATGTTCTAGATATATCTGACTTATAATAATCTTTTTCAGCTCCTAAATCAAATAATACTAAATCTCCCTCTTTAATTTTATCATTATTATCAACATAATGAAGAACTGTTGCATTTTTTCCACTAGCCACAATTGTTTTAAATGCGTGATTAGTTGCTCCACTATATTTAATCATAAAATCAAAATAAGATTCTATTTGATATTCATACATATTTGGTTTTAAATTCTTTAAAACATTCAATAACCCAACTTTTGTAATATCTATTGCTTCTTTAATTTTTAAAACTTCAAAATCATTTTTGATTGTTCTCTCATTAACAAGTATTGAATAAATATTTTTAATATTAATGTTTGGATATTTCAATCTTAAATTGTTTGCAAACTCTTCTGAGTTTAACACACTTAATTTATAATCATCCCTATCAAAATCAAAATAAATTGTTGGATTATCTAATTTTAATAAAATGGAATTTAAAAAACTATCAAAATCATCTAAATATTTAACTTCTTCAACCTTACTTATCTCCATTGCTTCTTCTTTTGAAATAGTTTCTCCAATCCATTTTGATGTTTTCTCATCTCTATTTTCTATAAATAAAGTTGATTTAATCTCTCCATTTACCTTAGTTAAAAAAAGAATTAATTTCTCTTTATTGATTCCTGTAAGATAAAAGAAATTCTTATTTACAACAAAATCATAATATTGATCTCTACTCATTCTGATTTCCTCACCAGAAAATAGTATACACATATCTCCATTTCTCATATAAGCTGAAATTTTATTTCTTCTATCTGAATAAATATTTCCCATATTAACTCTCCTTATTTAATTTTTTTGAAATTCTATTAATCATATCAAGAGTCATAGTTTCTAAGTTATAATCAAATTTAAAGCCCCACTCTTTTTCTGCACAAGAACTATCAATAGAATTTGGCCAACTATTTGCAATATTTTGTCTAATAGGATCAACATCATAAAAAATCTCAAAATCCTTAATATGTTTTTTAATTTCAAGATAAATTTCTTTTGGAGAAAAACTCATAGAAGAGATGTTATAGGCATTTCTATTTATAAGTTTATCTTTTGGAGATTCCATTAAATTAACAATAGCGTTAAGAGCATCAGGCATGTACATCATATCCATATATGTATTTTCATCTATATAACAATTATATTTTTTATCCTCTATGGCTTTATAATAAATATCAACAGCATAATCTGTAGTTCCTCCACCTGGAAGAGTCATATAAGAAATAAGTCCAGGAAATCTTAATCCCCTTGTATCAACTCCAAATTTTTGAAAATAATAATCACAAAGCATTTCTCCAGAAACTTTTGTTACACCATACATAGTATTAGGTCTCATAATAGTATTTTGAGGAGTGTTATCCTTTGGAGTATTATTTCCAAACACAGCAATAGAACTTGGAACAAATAACTTAAGATTTAACTCACGAGAAACCTCTAAACAATTTAAAACACTTCCCATATTAATATCCCAAGTATTTTTAGGATTCTTCTCCCCATTTGCAGATAAAAGTGCTGCAAGATGTATTATTGTATCAACATTATATTTCTTAGAAATCTCAAAAATTTTATCCACATCTAACACATCTAAGGTTTCAAATATTCCATCTTTTGTAATTTCATTATTAATTTCCCTAATATCTGTTGAAATAATATTATTTATTCCATACTCTTTTCTTAATTTAAGAGTTAACTCACTTCCAATTTGTCCAAGAGATCCTGTAATCAATATTTTTTTCATAACAAAACACTCCTGCTATTTTATAATTTCTAATTCTTTTCCAACTTTTTCATACACACTTATAGCCTCATCTAAAAGATCTTTTGTATGAATAGCTGTTGGCATATTTCTAATTCTTCCTGTTCCTTTTGGAACCGTTGGAAATACTATTGATTTTGCATAAACTCCATTTTCAAAAAGCTTCTTAGAAAATAACTGCGTTTTATTCTCTTCTCCAATTATACATGGAGTAATAGGTGTTTCACTTTTTCCAATATTAAATCCTAATTTCTTTAATTCTCCTTTAAGATAATTTCCATTTTCCCAAAGTTTTTTTACGTAAATTGAATTTTCTCTAAGTATTTTTATAGCTTCAAGAGAAGCTCCAGCACTAGCAGGAGTTAAAGATGTTGAAAATAAAAATGGTCTTGATTTAACTTTTAAATAATCGATTAAAAGTTTGCTTCCAGCAACATATCCTCCAACAACTCCAATAGCTTTAGATAGTGTTCCCATTTGAAGATCAACCTTATCTTGAAGAGAAAAATGCTTACAAGTTCCAGCCCCATCTCCCATAACTCCAGTTCCATGAGAATCATCAACATAAGTTATTAAATCATATTTTTCAGAAACCCTAACAAGTTCAGGTAAATTTACAACATCTCCATCCATTGAAAATACCCCATCTGTTATAACCATAAATTTATTAAAATTCATAGTTTCTTTTGCTTCAATAACTTTAGTTTCTAAATCTTTCATATCATTGTTTTTATATCTAATAATTTTACTTCCAGACAATCTACATCCATCTATAATTGAGGCGTGATTTAATTCATCTGAAAATATACAATCATCCTTACCCATAATAGCTGGAATTACGCCAATATTACAATTAAATCCTGATTGAAATACAATTGAATCTTCCGTTCCTTTAAATTTTGAAATTTCTTTTTCAAGTTCATCATGAATTAAAAGGGTTCCATTTATACTTCTAACAGCTCCAGCTCCAACTCCATATTCTTTAATTGCTTCAATTGATTTTTCCTTTATTAGTTCATTAGTTGTAAAACCTAAATAATTATTTGAAGATAAATTTATAAATTTTTTTCCATCAATATGTATTACACTTTCATTTGATCCTTCTAAAATTTGTATCTCATTATATAATCCTTGTTGTTTTAAAGAATCAATATTATTTTGTAAAAATAAATTAAGGGTCTTATTTGACATAAAATTATCCTCCAAATTTTACTAATTAACAAATACTATTATAGCATGTATTTAAATATTTTTTTATAATATAATTGAAGGAGGTATTTAAGAATGTTTTATGTTAGAAAGAGAATTATGCTTTCATGTTCTCACAATTTAAATTTACCTTACGAAACTCCTTGTAATAATCTACATGGACACAATTACGTAATTTATATTCATTGTAAATCAAAAGAACTTAATGAAAATGATATGGTTGTTGATTTTAAGGAAATAAAATCTAAAATACATAACAAACTAGATCACCAAAACTTAAACGAAGTTTTAGGATTTCACCCAACAGCTGAAAATCTCTCAAAATGGATTTGTGAACAAATTACTAATTGTTATAAAGTTGAGGTTTATGAAACTGAAAATAACTTAGCAGTATACGAAATTGATTAGAGGTGATTAATTGGATAGAAACGAAAATTTAGAAAATGCCGTTAAAATAATCTTAAAAGAAGTTGGAGAAGATTTAAATAGATATGGACTTATTGATACTCCAAAAAGGGTTTCAAAATCACTTCGTGAAATTCTTTCTGGATATAACGAAGACATTGAAAAAATTATGGAGAAACGATTTCCTTTAGAAAACAAAACCTCAGATATTGTTAAAATTAAAAATATAGAGTTTTTCTCTTTATGCGAACATCATCTTCTTCCATTCTTTGGACACGTTGATATAGAATATATTCCCAAAAATGAGATTTTAGGATTATCGAAATTTGGAAGACTAGTAGATGCTTTCTCAAAACGCCTTCAAGTTCAAGAAAAACTAACAAAACAAATTGGAGAAACCATAGTTAAATATTTAAAATGTGATTATGTTAAAGTAAATATAAAAGCAACTCACATGTGCATGAGTATGAGAGGAATTTCTAAAAGCTCCTCTTTTACAGAAACAGAATTTTTACATAAAATATAAAAGGCATAGAAAACTCTATGCCTTTTAAAATATAACTGCCAATATAAAAAATAGTCCAATACCAAGAGTTACATAAAATTGAAGTCTTTCCTTTGCACTCATTTCACGAAGACCTTGTTCTATATCATTTTTTATATCCTTTAAAGTTATCATTTCCCTCACCTTAATAACTAAATTCCCCAAGAGAATCAAATTTTATAAACCAATCTGGGTTTGCTACACTAAGTATTTTTTCCTCATCTTTTATAACTTCATCTTTTTCATTATTATCTCCTAGAATCATGCTCGTATGTACTGCACTATCACTCTTATCATCTTCTAAAACTCCAGAATTTTGTTTATCCTCATTAGATGAAGTGTCATTATATTGTTTGTCCATACTTATACCGTATAAATCAACAAGTTGTTTTGTTAAAAGAGATTTTAACTCCTCAATTTTCTTAAGTTCGCTATTTAAAGTTTCCTCTTTAATTTTTATGGAATTTAAAGTTTCCGTTAATTCTTTGTTTTTCCCTTCGTATTCTTCTTTAAGTTTTAATAGTTTATCATTCTCTTCCTTAAAAGTTTTCTCCATTAAAAGTCTATCTTCTACGAGTTTTTGTTTTTGAAAAATTAAATCTTCTCGTGTACTCTTAATATTTTGAAATTTATCTTTTACAAAAAGTATTCCTCCAAACAAACTAAGTAATAAGGCAATAAACATAACAAACTTTATTACATGTCTCTTTTTTCCAAAGTCATCTGTATTTAATTTGTTTAATTTATCCACATCTGTATTTTTAATTATACGTAATTCATTTCCTCTCATACTTTAACTCCCATTACTTTTCCATACTATAAGATATCAAAATCATTAAGATAATACAGTCTGAAATATTTTCAGAATAAAAGTTACAAGAAGTTCTCTAGCACTTATTAAAAATTGTTGTACTGGTTCAACCCCTATAAAACAAGTAAGTAAACCAACTACCATTAAAAATGATTTTATTATCTTCAAGAAGAATGCAACTCCTTAAAATTTATTCTCCTTCGTATAATATATTAAAAAACCTCAATAAAAATTTATTCCTCTTATTTATTTTTATGTTAAATTAATTAAAAAATATTATCTTCGTAATATTTATTGCTAAAATTACTCCAATAATTTCTGCTATAATAGCAGTCCACAAAGTGTGTCTTATTTTTTTTATTTTAACAGCTCCAAAATAAAGAGCTATTGTGTAAAAAATTGTTTCAGTTGATCCCATTAAAACCGACGATAAAACTCCTAAATATGAATCAGGTCCAAAGGTTTTTATATTATCTGTAAACACCCCAAGAGCTCCACTTCCTGAAAGAGGCTTTATGAAAATTTGAGTTATAACCTCCTTTGGTATTCCCAAAAGATTTGTTAATGGCTCAATAAAATTAATTATGTACTCTAATATTCCTGACTCTCTAAAAACTTTTATAGCTAAAAGCATACACAAAAGATACGGAAAAATATTTTTACATATCTTAAGACCTTCTTTTGCTCCCTCAACAAAAACTTCATAAACTTTCACCTTCTTAATTATTCCATAGGTTACTATAAGCAAAATTATTATAGGAATAAGAGACGATGATATTAATGACAAAATTATCCCCCCTTAATTTTAAAAAAACTTCTGAAGAATTTTACATATAATAACTGAAATTATGCTCGTTAAAAATGTTGTAAATAAAATCCCGATCATAACTACACCATGATTAATAGATCCCTCAATACTTCTTATAGAAAGTATTGTTGTTGGAAAAAGCTGAATACAATTAGCATTTAATACTAAAAAAAGTGCCATATCATTTGATGCAACACCCTTTTTCTCATTAACAACATCAAGTTCTTCCATAGCCTTAAGCCCAAAAGGAGTTGCAGCATTTCCAAGTCCTAAAATATTTGCAGTTAAATTCATAACAACAGGTCCCATAACTTTTTCATTATCCTTCTCCTTAAACAAAAGCTTTAAAATTGGACGAAGTATTTTTGAAATTTTATTTGTAAGTCCACTTTCTTCTGCAATTTTCATAACTCCACACCATAAACACATAACCCCAACTAAAGAAATTATTAATGTAACCGTTGAAGAAGTTGAATCCATTATAGCTTTCGTTATTTTCTCTCCCTCTTTATTTATAAGAGATAAAAAAAGTCCAGATCCAATCATAAAAAACCAAATATAATTTATCAACTAATCACCTCCAAAGCTTTTAAGATAATTTTATTTTTCTTATTATATATTTATGTTAAAAAATAAAAAGAGAACACGCTTATCGCGTGCTCTCTCTTTCTATTAAAGTATGACTAACCACATAATTTAAATTTTCTACATTCTCATTATTTATAATTTTTAGAAGCATTCTCATTCCAATTGAACCTAAATCATAACTGGATGGATCAATTGTTGTTAATTTAGGATAAAAAACTGATGAAAGAAGAGTGTTATTAAATCCTACAACTTCACAATCATTTGGTACATTAATATTATTATCTCTTAATGCGTTTATTGCACCAATTGCAAGCTCATCACAAGTACAAAATATTCCATCAAAAGAAATTCCTTCTTGTATTTTCTTCACAACATTTTCATATCCATTGTTTAAAGATGGCTTACAAAAACAAATTAAATCATCACTCATCTTTATATTATTTTCATTAAGCCCCTCTTCATATCCCTTAAATCTATAAGCAGAAGCATTTAAGGCATGTTTATGATCTCCTATATATAAAATGTTTCTTCTTCCATTTGATATAAGTTTATTAACTCCCTCTTTTGATGCATTAACATTATCAATTGTAACATTGGGAATAGTTTTATTCTCCGCTGTTGTTTCAAGCAAAACAGTTTTCATGTTTAATTTTTGCAAAATCTCCAGAACATCTTCATCTAAAGAATTACTCATAAAGAGTAGTCCATCTACCATTTTTTCTTTCAAGATATAAATGTATTCTTTCTCTTTATCTAAATTCATATCTGAATTACATAAAATTATGTTGTAATTATAAATACTAGATACATCCTCAATACCACGTACTATTTCTGGATATAGGGAGTTTGAAATATCTGGAATTAAAATGCCAATAGTTCTAGTTCTTTGAGTCTTTAAACTCCTTGCTATTATGTTTGGTCTGTACCCTAGTTTCTCTACTGCCTCTCTAACTCTTTTTTGCGTATCTTCATTTACAACTTCAATTCCATTCAAAACTCTAGAAACCGTTGCAATGGATACTTTTGCTTCTTTTGCAACATCTTTAATTGAAATAGACATATCTATATTTGCTACTCTTAAGTAACTTCTCCTTTCTAAAGATTTTTATATTTTAACAATATCTAATGTTAGTATTTCCCCATTTATATTTAAATCTATGTAATTTAATTTAGTTTCTTCTAAATTAATATTAACTGTTAGGGTTTCTTTCATTATATTGTCTTTATACTTCTCAATTATATTAACTAAGCTTTCGCTATTTTTAATATAAATGTTTATCTTATCACTTACTTCAAAATTTTTCTCTTTTCTTAAATTTTGAATCTTACTTATAATTTCACGTACAAATCCTTCTTCTCTTAAAGTTTCAGTTATTGTTGTATCTAAAATTATTCCTATAGATCCTTCACCTGAGAATGCGTAACCCTCAAGACCATTCATACTTATTAAAAGATTCTCTTTACTAAGAGTTATTGTTTCTTCTCCTAAATTAAGCTCAACACTTTCTCCTTTGTTTAATTTTAAAGCAAGATCCATTTGATCGCTCTCACTTAAAAATTTACGTATTGTAGGTATGTGTTTTCCATAAGCTTTACCAATTATAGGTAAATTTGGTTTTATATCAAAGTTTACATATCTGCTTATATCTGCATTAAACTCAATTTCTTTTACGTTTAATTCCTCTTTTATAATTGAGTGGTAATAAACATCTAATGTTTCCCCACTAACTAATATTTTTTGAAGTGGCTGTCTATTTTTAATATTAACATTATTTCTTGCACTTCTTCCAAGTTTTACAATTTTATAAGCTAAATCCATTTCTTTTTCAAGTTTCTCATCTATTAAACTCTCATCACATACTGGGAACTTACATAAATGAATACTCTCTGGCTTAGTCTTATCTATATTAGCTACTAAATTTTGATAAATTTCCTCAGTTATAAATGGAATAAATGGTGCAAGAAGTTTTGATAAATCAACTAACACTAAATAAAGTATCATAAATGCACTTATTTTATCCTCATCAACTCCATCTATCCAATATCTTGATCTATTACGTCTTACATACCAATTTGAAAGTTCATCTACAAAAGTCTCAATTTTAAATGCAGCATTTGTAATTTTATAAGAATTTAAAAGATTATCCACATCTTTAATTAGAGTATTTAGCTTAGATAATATCCATTTATCCATAATGTTTACCATCTTAAAGTCTTCATGCTCTATTGGATTAAACTTATCTAAATTTGCATAAAGAACATAGAATGAGTATACATTCCAATAAGTTGATAAGAATCTTCTATAAACTTCTTTTACATCATCCTCTGAAAATCTTGATGGAAGCCATGGATAACTTGAAGTATAAAAATGCCATCTAACAGAATCTGCTCCCAAAGAATCTATTACCTCATTTGGATCAACAACATTTCCTAAATGCTTTGACATTTTTTTACCGTGCTTATCTAAAACATGACCTAAAACTATACAATTTTCAAATGGATTCTTATCAAAAATAGCTGTAGAAATTGCCATTAATGTATAGAACCATCCTCTTGTTTGGTCAACAGCTTCTGATATAAATTGAGCTGGGAAATTTTTTTCAAATAATTCTTTATTTTCAAATGGATAATGATATTGTGCAAAAGGCATACTTCCTGAATCAAACCAACAGTCTACAACTTCTTTAGTTCTCTCCATTTCCTTTCCACATTTCTCACACTTTAGTTTTACATCATCTATAAAAGGCTTATGAAGTTCAATATCTTCAGGAACATTTATTCCTTTTTCCTTAAGCTCAGAAATAGATCCAATACATTCTCTATGTAAGCATTCACACTCCCAAATAGGAAGAGGTGTTCCCCAATATCTATCCCTTGAAATGCTCCAATCTATTACATTCTCTAAGAATTTTCCAAATCTTCCCGTTCTAATATTATCTGGATACCAAGAAACCTTATTATTATTCTTTAAAAGATTATCTCTTATAGAAGTTGTTCTTATATACCAACTATCTTTTGGATAATATAAAAGCGGAGTATCGCATCTCCAACAATGTGGATATGAGTGAGTATATTTCTCTGATTTAAATAAACTTCCCTTATCTTCTAGAAGTTTTATAATCTTAGTATCGCAATCTTTTACAAACATCCCTTTAAAATCACTTACTTCATCTGTGAACTTTCCTTGAAGATCAACTGGATTTATAAAAGGAAGATTATATTTCTTACCGATCTTATTATCATCTTCTCCAAAAGCAGGAGCAATATGTACAACACCAGTACCATCAGTTAAGGTTACGTAATCTCCATGAACTACGTAAAATCCTTTTCCTTCTGGCTTTATGTATGGAAGTAATTGATGGTACTCAACACCTAAAATTTCTTCCCCTTTAAACTCTTTTAAAATTTCGTACTCTATATCCCCTAAAACTTTTATTAAATCTTTCGCTAAAATAAAAATTTCATCCTCTACTTTAACCTCAACGTAAGTATAAGACTTATTAATAGCAAGAGCAGTATTTGAAGGAAGAGTCCAAGGAGTTGTTGTCCAAGCTAAAATGTATTTATTTTCAAATCCTTTAACCTTAAATTTACCGATTACCGTATTATCTTTTACATCTTTATATCCTTGAGCAACCTCATGAGAAGATAATCCTGTTCCACATCTTGAACAATAGGGAAGAATTTTATGACCTTTATAAAGAAGATCTTTCTCCCACATCTTCTTAAAAGCCCACCAAACTGACTCTATGTAAGAATTGTGATATGTTACATATGGTTTTTCCATATCAATCCAATATCCAATTTTTTTAGACATTTCTTCCCACATCTCAACATATTTAAAAACACTATTTTTACATTCCGTTACAAATTTACTAACTCCAAATTCTTCAATCTCTTTTTTTCCTGATATGGACAACTTCTTTTCAATTTCAAGTTCAACAGGAAGACCATGAGTATCCCAACCAGCTTTTCTTAAAACCTTATATCCTTTCATAACTTTGTATCTTGGAATTATGTCTTTTATAACACGTGTTATAACATGACCTACGTGAGGTTTTCCGTTAGCTGTTGGTGGTCCATCATAAAAACTAAAATATTCACCATCTTCATTTAACTCAAAGTTTTTCTTTACAATATTATTTTTCTCCCAAAACTTAAGTATATCTTTATCAATCTTGTTTATAGAAAGGCTCGGGTCAACTTTTTTATACATAAAATCCTCCGATAAATTTTTTCACTCTTAAAATTAAAAATACTTCACTTTTAAAATTTAAAGTGAAGTATTTTTAACCATTTTTTAAAATTATAAGTTCATATATTAAAATTGTCAATTATGTAGACTTGTTATTCAAACTAAAATCCCTTATGTTCCCATTAATTTTCATATCCTGGTGATGGATAAGCTGGTCCTTGTGGACTTAACCTACTCGACTCTGGTGGTGGAACTGATCCAATACTTATATTAAGTTCTCGTCTTTTTTCTTCAAGTAATTTTGACTTCTGTGTATTATCAATACCAACTCCCATTAATCCTAAAGTCAAACCTAATACAGTAACTCCAGTAACTCCCCCAACAATATAACGATATTTCACGCAAAATTCACCCCTCTTAAATAAATTTTAAATCTATCCCTAATTAATAAATCCATTTGGCGGATTTATATTTATCTCTTCTGTTATTTTATTATTTGTATTTATATCTTTTTGTAAAGTCGATATTTTAGAATTCTTAACCGTAAGGTCACTTCCTAAAATTCCTATTCCCGTAGCAAAACCCGCTATTGCTCCTAAGCCAAGAACTGCCCCTGCAATAACCTTACCAACTCCTACACCACTACCTGGTCTATACATTTAAAATTCCACCTCCTAAATACAGCTAATACGCTCTATTTGTCCATTCACAATATTTTAATAATATTATATAATATTTTACAATTCATTACAATAGTTTTTACTTTCTATTAATTTTACATTAATTTTTAAACTCTATGTTAGTAGTATTATTAAACCCATTAAGAATTCTAAATGTATATCCTAAATAATTTTTATCTCTTAAAGATGTAAGAGAATTGCTTATTCCTTTTAAATTTTTATAATCTTTAGTAACAACCATATCCTCTACAAAATTATCTCCTGTTAAAAAAATCATCTCCTTATTTTTTAAAACCACATATTGATCTAAACTTTTAAGATTTGTGCCTTTTTCTCCAACACTAACTTTATCTGAAAAATCCTTATCCTTAGATTTAGATGAAAAAGATATATAATATCCAGAATTTAAATTCTTATATTCATTAAAATCTATCATATAAATTTCAAAAACATCAAAATCATTTTCTTCATTAAAAAACTTTTGAAGAAATCCAGTAGAAGCAACTCTAGCTACATCATCTGAATCATTAAAAGATAAATAACTTCCATAATCATCTTTTATTTTAAATTCATTATCTCTACCATCATTTTTTTCAAGAACAAATCTAACCTTGTTATCATTATTCTTATCAAAAATTAATTTGTTGTTTAAAAAACCATAATCTGTATTTAAAGATGTATCTTTCACCTTATTGTATAAATTAAAACTAGTTAACTCGCTATTATAAGGTCTAATTTCAAATATAAAATTATTTAAATCACTAATTCCTTTTGAATAATTAAAAGTTTGATCTAAGTATGAATCATTATAAAGAGTACTATTTACAGCCTCTTGAGTTTTAGAATTAACACTTAAAAATTCCTCATTTTCCTTATTTTTAAGAAGAACTTCTATGTAATTTCCAGAAATAATTTCATTTTGCATTTCATCATAATTAACCTTTTTAAATAGAGCTTCACTCATATTATTAAATTTAAAAATATCACCATTTTTAAAATTAGAATCTCCAAAATAAAATGTATCCTTCTGATTATCTCCTTTTTTAATAAACACTCTATTTTTAATATCAAAAAGTTTATTATCCTTTGTCAAAACAAACTCACTTGCAGAATCTTTTGATATAAATTTATTTATCTCCCCATCATAAGATAAAAATTTATCCTCCTGAAAATCATAGAATTTATAAATAGGAATTTCCTTATTTGGAGAGAAAATATATTTCCCATCTCTTAAATCCCTATACATTTTAAAATTTATAAAACTCTTCTCTTCTTTCTCATCCTCTTCATAAACCCTATAAGTTCTCATTAAATTTTCATCAAAATAAACTTTATAATTATCAACTATGTTTTGAATATCAACTGATCCATCTTGATTTTTAGAAATTTTAAACAAATTATTTACATTTGAACTAAATGTAAATACTTGATCCTTAAGCTCAACATCATATACATTTGATAAACTATAACTTTTTAAAAGTTTAAGATCTCCAGAACTTAATACTCCAATTAATGCAAGAGGAGTTCCAAACCTGTTGTAAATAGTAAAGGTTGTATTTTCTTTAAAGAAAGTATCCTTATCAACTTTATCAACTGGAGCTTTTAACTCATTTATAAGTGGAAACTTTACATTTTTGTTTGTATGTCCAAAACTATAAATGAAATTTTGA
This sequence comes from Clostridiales bacterium, assembly GCA_017889345.1. Lineage (GTDB taxonomy): Bacteria > Bacillota > Clostridia > Clostridiales > Clostridiaceae > Dwaynesavagella. Next base: position 35,124 of record JAGHEJ010000034.1, read on the forward strand.
GAATTTTCACTATAATAGCTTGTCTCAACTTTAAATTCTTTATCATAAAAATTTGATATATAATTCTCAAAATTTAAATATACAAAATTTGAATCCATAGAAGTATTAAATCTAATTTGAAATGAATCAACTTCTATGTTGTAAAAATTATTATCGTACCTATTGTAAATATTTATAACTTTCGTAATTTTATTTGTATCATTGTTACTAAACTCTTCTAAATAAATTTTGTAAATTGTTTTCCCATCTTTTGATTCAATCATTTCAAAATCGTAATCAATAAGAGGTTTTCCATCTATGATTATTTCATTTAATATAACATCTCTTAAAACATCTGTGTCTTTAATTACAATATTTAAACTCTCATATGTATTTTTAAATTCATAAACATCCTTTACTCCCTGAGAGGATATTTTTGTTAATGATGAATTCCACCAGTCTAAATAAATACTCTCAATAATAGATGTACTTTCTTTTATATCTCCTATAGTTCCATTTACTGTAACCGTAGTATTTTCCTTAAGATAAAATTGTAAAACTCCTATGGTTACGAAAAAAATTAAAATTATTCCACCAACTAAAAAATAAATTGGTTTATTGTTTTTCATTCCCTCCATATAATCTCCCCCAAATTAATTTTACACTAATGAAATCTTCTAGAAAATATAAAAAAACTGACAATTTACAAGAAAAATCTCATAAAATTGTCAGCTTAAATTTCAATTATTCAATTCTATCTACATCAAAACCATAATCCTCTATAGCTTCTATTATTTCCTCATCTTTTTTATCATTACTTATTGTTACAACTTTACTCTCTAGATCAACTTCTATATTTTCACATCCAATTTCACTAAGAGCATTTCTAACCTTTGTTTCGCAATGACTGCAATTCATTCCACTTATAAATATTTTCTTCATAAAACTTTATCTCCTTTTAAGGTTTTTTATATCCATTTTCATTAACATAACCTTCTATTCCCCAAATATTTTTACCGCTAGATTTTGATAATTCTTGACTTTTAATCAATTCTTTTAAATATTTTGGATTTTCATAAGTATTAGAAACAATACCAAAACCATTTGATATAACTTCATCATTTAACATTTTAAGTTTCCTATTATCATAATGATAAACATACGCAAGAATTCTTCCTGCATTATCTCTTTCTTGATTATCCCTATCTAAATAAACATACTCATCATCTTTAAGTCTCTCTTTAACAAAATCCTTAGCTTCATTTGACAAAGGATAATCTCCTCTAATTTCTGGAGCATCAACTAAAAGCATTCTTACAGCTTCATTTTTTCCATCTATAGAAACTAAAATAGTATCTCCATCTATAACCTTACTCATGGAAACTTTCTCTAACTTCTTAACATTAACCTTAGAACAACTTACTAACATAAAACAACTTAAAAGAATAATTCCCAAATTTTTAATCTTTTGTTTCAAATTAAACCCTCCATAACAATTAAGTTATTTTTATGAATTTAAGTCTAATTGCATTTAATACAACAGAAACAGAACTAAAGCTCATAGCAAGAGCTGCAATCATTGGATTTAACAAACTTCCTCCGAATAAATAAAATACACCCATAGCATATGGAATTCCAATTATATTATAGAAAAATGCCCAAAATAAATTTTGCTTAATATTTCTCATAGTATTTCTTGAAAGCTTAAAGAATTTTGGTATATCAAGCAAATCATTTTTCATTAAAATAATAGATGCTGATTCTATTGCAATGTCTGTTCCAGATCCTATAGAAATTCCAATATGAGCATTCATAAGTGCAGGAGCATCATTTATTCCATCTCCAACCATGCACACATTATACCCTTCATCTTTTAATTTTTGAATTTGAAGAGACTTATCCTTTGGCAAAACCTCAGCTATAACCTCATCTATATCAACCATTTTTCCAATACTTAAAGCAGTTTTCTCATTATCTCCTGTAAGCATCATAACCTTTATTCCTATAGATTTCAATTTTTCTATAGTAATTTTTGAATTTTCCTTAACCGTATCTGCAACTCCTATTATTCCACCAAGTTTATTATCAATAACAACATACATTGGTGTTTTTCCTGAATCTGCAAGAAGATCACTTAAATTCTTAAATTCACCGATAATTATATTGTTATCATCTAAGAGTTTCTTATTCCCAAGAAATATTTTTCTTGAATTAATAACCCCTTCTACTCCCATTCCTTCTAAAACTTTAAATTCTTCCAAATCATATTCTTTTATATTATTTTCTTTTCCATACTCAAAAATTGCCTCTCCTAAAGGATGCTCTGATCCTTTTTCTATTGTTACTGCGTATTTTAAAAGTTCATTTTCATCTTCAAATACTTGAGGGTTTATAAAAATATCTGTAACCTTAGGCTTACCTTCTGTTATTGTTCCTGTTTTATCTAAAACAACAACATTTATTTTATAACCAGTTTCAAGAGACTCTCCTGATTTTATAAGAATTCCATTTTCTGCCCCAAGCCCTGTTGAAACCATAATAGATGTTGGTGTCGCAAGTCCTAAAGCACATGGACACGCTATAACAAGTATTGATACAAATATTTTAAAAGAAAACTCAAAATCCCCGTTATAAATCATCCAAAATATAAATGATATAATTCCAATTAAAATTATGGTTGGAACAAAAAAATAAGATACCTTATCTGCAAGTTTTGCAATTTTAGCCTTAGAATTTTGAGCTTCTTCAACAAGCTTTATAATTTGAGAAAGCATAGTATCTTCCCCAATTTTCTCTGCCTTATACTTTATAAATCCATTTTTATTTATACTAGCTCCAATAACCTTATCTCCATTTTTTTTAGATATAGGAATACTCTCTCCTGTAATCATCGACTCATCAACTAAACATGAACCATATATTATTTCCCCATCAACAGGAAACTTTTCTCCTGATTTTACAATTAAAATATCTTCAACCTTAACTTCTTCTATCTTAACTTCTATCTCTACTCCATCTCTTTCAATTAAAGCAGTTTTAGGAGATAATCCAATAAGCTTTTTAATAGCTTTAGAGGTTTTTCCTCTTGTTATTCCCTCAAAATATTTTCCAAGAGTTATTAGCGTAAGTATTGTTGCAGCTGATTCATAGTAAAGATTCATAGAAGAAGAGAAATCTCCCATTAAAACTCTAATAGTTTCATAAAGTGAATACACAATAGAAGAAATGGTTCCAATAGAAATTAAAGAATCCATATTAGGATTAAAATTTATTAAACTTTTAATTCCTTTTTTAAAAAATGGAGTTCCCATAATAAGAACAGGAATTACAAGTATCATTTGAGCTATAGTAAAATTTATTGGATTTTTCTCTTGATTTAGAAAATCGACTACCTCATAGTGAAACATATGACCCATGGAAATGTATAAAAGAGGAATGGTAAAGATACATGAAACTACAAATCTTATTAAAAGTTTTCTTGAAAAATCTTTTTCATCACCACCTTCTATTTTATTTTCTGATTTATCTACTCCATATCCAAGCTTTGTTATAAATCCCTCAATTTGATCAATACTTATTGTGTTTTCATCAAAATCTATAGAAAGTTTTTCAGAAGATAAATTTACAATAGCACTTTTAACCCCATTTTTTTTATTAAGAACCTTTTCTATAGATGCTGAACAAGCTGCACAAGTCATTCCAGTAATTTTTAAAATTTTCTTCATAAAAACCTCTTCCTCTTTAAAGGTTTATTATATATTTTTAATTTGATTTATCTCTCTTTCATAATAAAGATTAAACTCTTTTAATTTTTCAAATAATTCTTCTTTCTTAATCTCATAAAAAGAGCATAAATCTTCTATATCACCAAACTCATCTCTAAGTTTCATATTAACTATACTTAGAAACATATTTTTATCCATTTTTAATAAATCCATGAAATTCACTCCTTAAAAAATTTAACTTCCTTAAAAAATAATTTTCAAGAAAGTTAACTTTAAAATATATATTTATTCTTCAACAACTGTCTCAACAACTATGTCTTCTTCAACAATTATATTGTTTTCTTCCTCTTGAGAATTATCATAAGAAGTTTCTCCCTCACAATCACATTTATTCTCTTTTTTATCAAGAGCAATAACTAAAGCTACAAGAGATAAAGTTGCCGCAAGTAAACCTAACTTAAAATATCTCATAAAATTCACTCCTCTTTAAATTCATATCTCAATTATATCATATAAAATTACGGTTTAATATAATTAATTAATTAGATTTTTTAATATAATCTAACATAGGCTATAACCTTCCCTAAAATTTTTACACTTATATCTAAAATTATATCTTTAAATATTTTTTCTGAGGATACGAATTTAATTTCATTTTCCTCTCTTATAAATTTCCTAGCGTACATATGCCTATTTTTGATTATTATAACTACGTCTTCATTTTCAATTCTACAAGATTTATCAATTAAAACAATATCTCCGCGAAATAAGTCTTCTCCTCCCATTCCTTCATCATCAATCTCAACAAAATATAAATCCCTATCCTTATCCACCCAAGAACTTAAAATTCTACTTTCGTCTTTATAATTTAAATTTTCATCTAAAAAAGGTATGATTAAACTTTTATAACTCACGTTATGGAGAAAACTTCCCTTATCTACATAAACCTCTTTATCTTTAACATAAAAAGGGATTATCTTTTTTGTAAAAAAATCCACAAACTCTCTAAATTCATAATTTAAATATTTAACATCAGGAGTTATTCCTATTTGAGTAAATTCATCTCTCTCAGAATTTTCAATTACATATCTAAACTTAAATATACTTTCACGAACCCCAATTACTTTTCTACAATAACCAACTAATAAATTTACACTTTCTAAATTTTCAATAGAATTTTGTATAAAGTAAACTTTTGAGTAAGATAAATTTTTAAATTTAAGCATTATATATTTAATTTGATCTAAATTTAAGCTTTCTATATTATCAACTATTATGTGAGTATATACCTTGTCCATTTTTAAAGAAGAAAGATCATCATAGGTAAGAATATGAACTTCTATATCTTCTGAAGGAATTATAGACTTATATAAATCACTCCTATTTATATAATTAAATATATCTATTACTTTTTTAACCTCAGAGTTTAAAGTTAAAAATAATATTTTATCTTCTGATTCAAAAAAACAATAGTTTCTCTTTAAATATAAAGCTTTAAAAATTATCGAAATTGTTTTACCTGAATTTCTGTATCCTTTTACTAGACAAAATTTGTCGTTTCTATGTTTTACAAATGTATCTTGAGTGCTATTTAAAAACATATCTAAAGAAACTACTATCATGACTTATTCCTTCCTAAACTAAAGTTCATCAAACATTTATTTCTCGAATAATTATAATATAATTTTTCTTCAAAGTATATTTATATACTTCAAAATTTGACAAATTTTCATAATTTTTATCGAAAAATGAAAGAAGCGTTTATAAAAAACGCTTCTAAGTACTTTGTATATTAAAAAATGAATTTATACTTTCTACAATTCCTTTAGAAATATTTTTTTGATAATCTTCATCTATAAGTTTTTTAAATTCACTATCATTAGTTATAAATCCACATTCAATTAAAACAGAAGGAATTATATTTTCTCTTAAAACAACAAAATTTGAATTTTTAATTCCCCTATCAAAAGCATTTGTTTCCTTAACTAAATTATTTTGTATACTTTCACAAAGCTCTTTACTAAAGTTCTCTTTTAAATAATAATAAGTTTCTATTCCATTTACACTGCTATTATCAAAAGCATTTTGATGAACAGATAAAAATATATCTCCATTTAAGAATGAACAAATCTTTACTCTATCACTTAAATCAATTTTTATATCATTTATTCTAGTATTTTTAACCTCTATTTTCTCTTCATCCTTAAGAAGTTCTGTTACATGATTACAAATAGAAAGATTTATATTTTTCTCTAAAATATTATCAGATCCCTTTGCTCCAAGTTCAACTCCTCCATGACCTGCATCTAAAACCACAACATATTTATCCTTAACCTCAAAATTTAAATAGGATTTTAAAACCTCTTCATAATTATTTCCCTTACATATAGTTAAATTTACTCTATATATTCCTTCCTTATCTGGAGTGAAGGAATAAGATGTTTCACTTCCAAAATCACTTTCTAAAATAAATTCCCCATCTCTTTGAAGAGAAAATTTAAATTCATTATCTTTATTATAGGAATTAACCATAAAATCAATTTTATCATTTACAACCTTAGGTTTATCTATTAAAAATTTTTCCTCAATAAGACCAAACTTTTCACTAAAAATAAAAGCCGACAATATTTTACTTTCAATTGAATTATAATTAATCTTTGTTATAGCATAAACTCCCTCTTGTTTATTAACCTTAAAATTTGTAATTTTACCATTACTTGAAATAATATCTTCTACATACTCCCCATTTTCAAAATTTAAATCATCATAAGGAAATTTATACAATACAAACCCTTTAGTATTTTCAAATCCCTCATCAAATATATTAAATTCTATGTTTTCCCCATAATTTTTACATTTAACCTCAATAGGAATAGAAGTATAATAACTATCAAACGATTTAAATCTAGGAATTAAAGCTTTTTTAATTAATAAATTCTCTATTTTTCCACGATTATCAAATTCTTTAAGTATAAATCCATTTACAAAAGAGTTCTCTCTACTTTCTTTTACTATATTCTCCATATTTTCATTTCCAAGTAAGAATACATCAATTAAATGAGTTCTAAATTTTCTTTCCCACCAAGAAATTATGTTCTTTATATCCTCTTTTTCAGTTATATCATCCTCAATTTTTATAACCATATAATTTATGTACTCATTTTTCCCAATATTTAATGAATCAAAAGCTCCTTTATCGTAATCAGAATACCCTTCATAATTAATTCCATTTATATCATCCTCTATTGTTCTCCAAATATAATTAGCTCCAACTCCAAACTTTAACTCATTTTTATAACTCTTAAATTTCTCACCAAGAATTTTTACAAAATCATTTACATTTTGTCTTCTAAATCCATCTTTAGATAAATTATCCTCATTATATTTAGAATAGCTATAAGAATCATTAAACATATATTTGTTTATGTTTTCTGGATAAATCATATTATTTAAATAAACTCCATCAAATTTAAAGTTAGATGATAAGTTTACTATAACGTTGATTAAATAATCCCTAACCTCATGAACACCAGGATCTAAATAATATTTATCCTCGAATTTTACAATCCAATCTCTATTATTTTTTATAAAAGATTTTTCAGAAAGATTAGTTAAATAAACTTCAAGATTTTCTTCATCAATATTTTTTAAAGAAAAATCAAAAAAGGAAGCGTGAATATCTAAACATCTCTTCATTCCCTCTTTTACTATGAAAGTTAATAAATCCTTTTCTCTTTCGTTAAATTTTTCTGTGATATGTAAATCAATAAATTTTGATAAATCAACAAATACACTATTAAATCCATTTTCCTTAAAAGTATCATAAGAACCTTTAATATAATTTTTAAATTTTACTACATCAAAATTTTTATCATTAAAGTCAAAATCATGAAGACTTAAGAATACCCCTCTCATTTCATATTTAATTTCTTTGCTTAAAACATTTTGAGAACAAAATAATCCCTGAGAAAACATCAATACAAAAAATAAAAGTAGCTTAACAAATTTTTTCAAACTAATCACCTACAAAGAAAATTAATCTCATATAGGTTTTACAGTTTCAAAAAAACTATACAGTAAAAAGCTACTTTCAAACCATTTTTATTTATTTAATTTAAATAAACTCTTAAGAGAAGCTATTCTATTAAAAACAAGTTTATCTTCTGTTGAATATTTTGGATCAACTGAAAAATATCCATGTCTAAATATTTGATATTTATCAAATCCTTTACTTCCCTTAGCGTTATCTTCTATAAATCCCTCACAAATCTTTAAAGAATTTTCATTTATATTTTTAAGAAAATCAGAGTCACTACTCTCATCTAAAATAAGAGGTTCAAACAATCTAAACTGAGCAGGTATTGAAGAAAAAGAATCAACAAAATGTATTGTTCCTTTAACCTTTCTTCCAGAAAAACCACTTCCACTTTTAGTTTCAGGGTCATAAGTACAATGAAGCTCAATTACTTTTCCATTCTCATCTTTTATAATATCATTACACTTTATAAAATAAGCTCCCTTAAGCCTTACTTCATTTCCCTTAAAAAGCCTAAAATATTTTGGAGGAGGATTCTCCATAAAATCATCTCTATCTATATAAATGTATTTTGAGAAAGTTATTCTTCTAGTTCCCATAGAATCATCATCTTTATTATTTTCAATAAATAACTCCTCAACTTTTCCCTCTTCATAATTAGTTATAACAACTTTTATAGGGTCAATTACAGCCATAATTCTCTTACAC
>JAGHEJ010000035.1 GCA_017889345.1 Clostridiales bacterium
TAAACTTTTCCCTATCTTCATCTGAGAACGTATATGGAAATTTAACTAAAGTTTGTATTAACTTTAATTGTGGATTATTTGATGCTATTTGTCTTAAATTATCTAAACATGATTTATTAAGATCATCTTTTAAATCACCTAATATGTTTTTATCATATTTATTATCTTCAATATAAAGACTTACATTTACATATTGATTTATTATTTCATTAATTACATTAAATAAATCATCTATCTCTGATGGAGTTGTTGGTAAATTAACACTAAGAGTTACTTTTCCAGATACGAACTTATTTAAATCCATAAAGATACCACGAGCAAATTTTTGAGGATTATAAAGTATCATTGTGTTATCATACATCTTTTCCTCTCCTAATATATAATAATCATCGTAACTCCCAAAGTTTAAATTACAATTTTTAAGTATTTCCTCTACATTTAATCTTGGTGTTTTCTTAAATAAAGTTTTTTTTGCAGATATAGTTATATCAAAAGCCATAATATTAATCTCCTTTAATCTGTGATTTTTAATTGTTTTATTTTATCTGATAACGTTTCTTTAAAAAATCTACTGATTTTTTTCAATATCTGAAAATAAAAAATGATCATATTCTCCATTTATTAACTCTCGTGCTTCTAAAAATAAACAACCTATATAAAATTTAACTAATTTAGATTCAAAGCAAATCACATAATATGGAAAATCATTTTGCTCTAAACTTTTTAATAATCTAAGACAAATTTGTTGAGACGAATAATTTTTTTTATCAAACTATATATTTTCTCCTATATAAAATAAATATATTTAAGAAATTTTTACTTGTTAAAATTTTATTTGTGTTTGAACAACATTTTTTCTTCAGCGGAAAACTCTCTCTTGTTCTTTTCTTCATCTAGTTCAAATGCAGTTTTTACACCTAGCTCCTTAACCAAGGAAAAAATTTGTTTCTTTATAGTTTCATTAGCAGTATTTCTAAAGGCAATATAAAGAGATGTTCCCATTTTCCTTTTATCAATATTTTTAGTTAATCTTCCCATTCCTTTACTTTCTAGTAAAACTTCTGGCACTACTTCATCATCACTCATTTTCAACATAATACAAATAAGATTGATTTTTAGCGATGATTCAATCTTTTTCATCGGCATTGAAAATTTTAATAAATTCAAACCAAGATTTATAGAAATAGATTCATCTACGGTTTCAAGTAATTGAGCAATTATCGAGTCATACTTTATTCCCAACCATCCAGATAAAACATAGTTGGCATTAGAAATATTTTTCAGATTTGTAGCTTCAATTGCATTTTGTACCAATAGTTTAATTTCTTCTGATGAACAACTTATTGTAAACTTACTGATTGCCTGTATTGATTCTTCAATAATATCATCATATTTTATTGTTTCACATATAAATTTATCAATATTTCCAATATCTGAAAAATAGTTCATCATATCATTTATTATGGCTTTTCTACAATGATTATTGCTTAAGTTGTTTATCAAGAAATTTCCATATGTAGTAATTATACTCTTTTCTTGTTTGAATTCTGTTCTAAATTCTCTAAGCAATGCCAATGAAAGTTCAAGTGTATCTTGTGTTACATTATTCATTATTTTATCGCTATATGTTATATATTCTGTTTTCAAAATATCATTCTTAAATATGTTGAATAAGTTAACACTAGACATACGATAAGATCCTATGTTAGAACCTGACCAAACAATAAACTTTTTAGCTGTTGCAGTAGAGATTCCGACTTTAAACTCTGCCATCATTACAATCTTGTTAAGCATTTTTACAGGCTCGTTGCTGTTTTGGTTATAAATGTAATCTGCCATTGACGTGATATATTCTTCATTATTGTTATCTACTGATAACTCCTTTAATACATCTGTAGCATAACTCAACATATCTGTATCTGAGTTATCGTATTTAAAAGCAGGCTTCAGCTTTTCAATCAAATCTGTCATTTGATTTTTATCATATTGTTTTTGTAATTCATATAGAGTTGAAATTTCAATTTTGCGATGTAAAATCAAGTTATTAATAGCTTTTATAGTATCAGGAATTAACTTCACTTGCTTCTTGCTTGCGATATTCAATAATATTTGATTAATATCTTCATCTTCGCTCACTAAACTTTCTGCTAAATATTTATCTACAATGTTGCTTTGTTCAGATGGAATTCTCCAATTTGCCGTACTCAACCATAAATTTATACCATTATTAATATTATCATTTGATACTTCTATCAATTTGATGGAAGCAGCACTTATAACATCAATTTGTTTAAATAAATTGAAGTTGGCTGCCATACTATTTATTAATAATTCAACAAATTCAGAACTATTCAAGTTCGGTTCAACAATTTTTAAAACCGCATCTGCGTTATTATTTTGAATATGTTTTTCAAACAATTTAATGAATGATACAACTAGAGTATTTTCTGGATCATAATTTTCTGAAGAAACCAATTCATTATATAATCTTTCAAACATAAATAAATCTGAAAGATATCCTTTAAAAAAGGAATCTATCTCCAAAGATTCTATATTAAATAAACTTTCAAATGTTAATTTAGTCTCCGATGTCGAACACTTTTCAGTAATTAATTTCTTTATGTATGATTTGACAGATTCACTTAATACATCTTCCTTTTCAAAAAATACTGATATATTTTCGACTATATCATCCGTTCCGCTTATAAATTGATTTAAAATCAATTTATCGAGACCAATAAAATCATTGCGTGATTTGAATATATCTATTGCATTTACAAGATTTAAATTTTTTGCACGAATTACATTATTGGATTTAAAAATACTTAATAATCGATCGTTTACCAATGATAGTAAACGTGTATCATTTTTAATACAATCGATATCCGCAATATTGATTATTCCTATACAACAAAACTCAAATTCAATTGAATCGCTATTACTTAATACTTCATAAAGAAGATTTGGTACATTTTTGTCTAAATTGTCTTCTACCTTCTCTCTTACTAATTTATATTCACCGCTTGTCAATCCATCACGAATAGTTGAGCTAAATTCATTTCCAAACAATTCGCTAAGTCTATCATCGTTTAGATATAAAAATCTTGCAATACTGTTAGTTGTAATAGCATACGTTCTATGCAAAAACATAGAAAGACTTTCTCCAGTTTTATTTAATATATAACACTCATCTTTAAGAGAAAAATAAGGTAATAGCAATTCGTTATCTATTTTTTCTACTTTTTCGCTATCAGTCAATTTTAAAAATTTATCTATAATATCATTATCAATAAATAAATTCGAATAAAAAGAAGGAAAGTCAGCTTGCAATACAGACATTTTTGCAAGAAATCGTTTGCCTGATAAAGATGTAAATACACCCTCGGAAACTCCATTCATTTCCCGGCGATATCCCAAAAGAAGATTGTTGGAAAATGTATTTATAATTTTTTTGACTTGGCGAGGTGTAGTTACTTTTTTATGAACTAATATCTCTTTGCAAATCAATTCAAAATCTTCTTTTCCACATAATTGTACAAGATCTTGCGCCTCTTTTTGCGCAGCTTCAATAGCGTATTGAGGGAGGTTAGATTGTATTATATTGGGAAGCGTTATTCGATATTGGAATAGTTTATCTAAAAACAAATCGCTTTCGATTGTTAGATGCTCGTTATATACAAAGTTTGTTTTTTCTTGCTTAATCGCCTCTTTTAAAATAGTATCATCAAATGGAACAATAAAAATAAAATTGGGGTAACCAACAAATGCTTTGATGGCATCTAATGCTTCTACAATCTTATTAGGCGTCAAACGATCCAAGTCATCAACAATAACAATAATTTTTTTATTTTTATACTTTTCCTTTGTTAACCTATCCTCTAATTCCCTTTCATATTCATCCACGGATGTAATTGGAGGTGTTATTTTAAAACTATGTTTACCTTTTGTGTTGTTTATAAACCTCTCAAATAATACTATCAAAAGCGGCATATAAAAATTGCTTGCAAAACTGTTCAAAACAAAAGAAATCCAAGCTTTGAAATCGAATTCAGAAACATTAATTTTTGATAAAATAGATTGTCCAATAATTGAAAATAAAACACCAATCACATAAATAATTATGGCATTTATAATAAGTGGTAACCATTCAGCTTTAAAACGTTCTACAAAGTTTTGGGATTCTTCTTTTATTTGTCCTTTATGTGACGACAAATTATCTATGAGTTCTGTAAGAGCCTTTTTATCTGTATAGCCTAAACCATATAATGTTTTACGTAACAAAACTCGTTTTAATGCTTCTTTTTCATACTTCCAAGCATTAATATCTTCAATAATGTATTCTTTTTTCCCATTAAAATGTTGTTTTACAATATTTATAAGACTGCTTTTTCCTAAACCCCATTTACCTACAATCGCAATATTGAATGGGGTTGTGTTATTTTCTATAATATTTATTATATTATTAGCAATATCTATGTGTTTAAATTTGTCATTTTGAATATCTGAAATTTCAGCATCTTTAATGAAATAGTTTCCGTTTTTTTTAATTAGATTCATGATTCTTCTCCCGTTAAAAACTTATTAATTAAATCCCTTATAACTTCCAAATCCCATTACATAAGTAGCCATAGCGATTGCCAAATCTTCTGATTCAACCTTCCGTTCGCTTGCCATAGATCTCAACTCATCAATAACAGTATCGTGTGGCACAATTGTACCTTCTAACTCTTTAACAGCCTTTTCAATAACGTATGGCAATGCCATACATATCTGATAAAAAGCATCATCTTGCCCTGTTACTAAAGCATAGAATTAATCAAAACTTACCCTGCAGATAAGTCTATGACTAACCTTTTTCTTATTAACTGTTGTTTTCCATTTGATATTCTGTTGATATTCTGAGAGCGCTACACAATCACTTCTACCAAAAAGCAAGCACAGTCATCATCATTTAGCAACTGATTCTGCATTTTAATAAAGGTTTTACTTGCCGAAGCAGAATTCATTGTATTATGTTTGTTTTTCATTTCAACATAATTTGTTGAGACGAATAATTTTTTTTATCAGACTGTATATTTTCTCCCATATAAAATAAATATACTTAAGAAGTTTTTATTAAAAATAAAGTTAACTATCAATTTTAATCATTATAAAATTTTTCCTAAATTTAATCTTTGGATTTTTCTTTATATACGCTTTTCTTAACTTACATTATAAATAACCTAATTTTCTAAAAATAAGGATAAAAAAATCATCTTTTACAATAATAAAAATAAACGAATATTTTTATTTATGGATAGACCACTGGGAATGTTATCCGTTAGATACACTCTTTACAAATTGATAGTCTCATTTCCACAATCATTTATTCTAACCATAGCTACGTATGTACCAATATTTTACACAAAATCTGAACAGTTTACATTTATCAATCTACCTTACTTTACAAATTATTAACTTAAGTTAACGAATTAAAGGTTATCATAATCACATAATAATTTTCTATTAAAAATACTAAAATTAATCAATAGTTTACATTGACTAACGCAAAAATGAGATAATTTACGACATTAATTGCATATACTACATCCTAGTTATCATAGAATCCTTATTAAGTCTAACCTCTCCATTTTTCTTTATGTACTCTTCTATATTAAATAAATTCTTCTTATCATAATCCTCTAACATTTTGTAATTCTTATGTTTTGTTATATCAAATTTGTTTGATATAAATGGTCTTACTCCTCTTAATTGAAATATACATTTCCCTCCATCCATCACTGCTATCTCATCTTGACTCATTAATTCTTTTCCA
>JAGHEJ010000036.1 GCA_017889345.1 Clostridiales bacterium
AGCAGGGGGTCACAGGTTCGATCCCTGTTGTGCCCACCATTTTGGCCCAGTAGCTCAGCTGGTTAGAGTGCTGGCCTGTCACGCCAGAGGTCGAGGGTTCGAGTCCCTTCTGGGTCGCCATTAAATATTTATTTTTCGGCCCGTTGGTCAAGCGGTTAAGACACCACCCTTTCACGGTGGTAACACGGGTTCGATTCCCGTACGGGTCACCAAAAAAAGAGGATATATTTTATATCCTCTTTTTTGCACCATGAAAATTTAATGAGGTGAAAAAATTATCTTTTATAATGAACATAAAGGAAAAATCACAATTATTACATAACACTTCTGAACATACAGGATATATTAAAAAATTAGTTAATGGAAAAGCTTCAGTAGAAGGATATATTGAATACATTTTTAATTTAGATAAAATTTACTCTTCTCTTGAAAATTCTTTGAATAATAATAAATCTAATTCTACCATAGCTCCATTTGTAACTCCCGAGTTATATAGATCTAAACTAATTAAAAAAGATTTAGAATTTTTAAATAACAATGCTTTATTTACTCCTCTTTCTTCAACAGAAGCATATATCTCAAGATTAAATGAAATATCTAAAAATAAACCTGAGCTTATTATCGCTCATACTTATACAAGATTTTTAGCTGACCTATTTGGAGGAAGAACTTTCTTTTCAATATTAAGTTCAGAATATAAAATTTCTCCTGAGGGATTAAACTATTATAAATTTAATAAAATAGAAGACTTTAAAACATATGTTGGAGAATATCATGGTAAATTAAATTCACTTGCTTTATCTGAAGAAATACAAAAAGATTTTTTAAACGAAGTTTATAATGCTTATATATATAACTTAGCTGTATCAAATGAATTAGATTGCAAACTAAGCAAGTAAAAAATAGATTGTAAATAATCAATTAAATAACTAAAAAATGGTTTTACAATTTTTAAAGTGGTAAATCCCTTTTTTTGAAACCAAAAATTCCAACAACATACAATACAGCGGCAATAACTGCCATTACAATAAACTTGCCTACATATCCACTTCCAATTAAAACACTTTAAGTATCAAACAATGTGTTCATAGTAATATATTTCAAAAAGTCCAAATCTTGAGACAACTTAATAAACATACTTATAACAAAGAAAAATAATGGAATACCTGCACCAAAAATCAAATATTTTTTTGATGTATTAAATAGACAAGAAGAACAAAAACAAATTCCACTAATTGCAAGGTGATACAAAAATGCTCCAAGATTTAACATTAAAAACCTTTCTGTATCTAGTGCACCAGGCTGAAAATAATTCGCCGCCAAAATACCAACAACAGAAGCAACTCCCCACATAAATAAAAGGGACATAATAAAATATACTGCACTTGTTACAACAATCTTTACTCTTGTCGTTGATGTAGATAAATATACCGCCATACTTCCCTTGTCAATTTTTTCATCAATCATTCTATTTCCCACCATAATTGAATATACCATTGGGAAAATAATTGCCATCAGAGCATAAAAAGAATTACTCATAAATCCTACAAGAGTTCCGTTGCTAGCAAATATATTTGATATAAAAGTTTCGTTAGTGACTGAATGAAATTCATTTATAGTTTCTGGAGTAAATACATAACTCATTACAACAAGAAACATACACAATACAAAGGTAAAAGCAATAAGAAACTTTGCATTTGATTTTACCGTTTGCTTGAAATAAGGAATACTTATCATTTATCATCACCTCCATAAAACTGCATAAAGTATTCTTCTAAAGTATGATTTTCTTCCTTGAAGTACCTCAATTCACATTCATATAACACATTAATTAACCAATTAATTTCATCATCACTAATAAAAACAGTTACCTGATTATTCTTGTCATTATACTTAGAAGTAGGAAAAGCAGATTTAATTTTTTCAAGATCATGAGCATTTTTCAATTCAAATTTGTATGTCTTAGAACAAGAATGACGAAGTTCGTCAATAGTTACTTCATTAATCAATTTTCCATTTCGTATCATTCCAATTCTATCACAAGTTTTTTCCGCTTCATCAAAAATATGAGAAGAAAGTAGCACAGTTTTTCCCTCTTCTTTTACCTTTTCAACTAATTCAATAAATTTATTCTGCATAATAGGGTCAAGTCCACTAGAAGGCTCATCAAGCAAAAATACATCAGGTTTATGCATAAACGCTGAAACAATCCCAATTTTTTGCTTCATACCCTTTGACATTCTTTTCAGACCTGCATCAGGATTAATTTCAAAAAATTCAAGGAGCTCTTTAGCATACGAAAAATCTTCCATTCTACGCATTTTTGCAATTACCTTCAAATACTGCAACCCGTCATATCATCTGGAAAAGAAATCTCACCTGGCAGGTATCCTAAAGTTTTTTGAATTGTTTCTTGTCCCGTCCAACAATTTACTCCACAAATTTCAGCGCTGCCTGAATCAGGCTTTGAAAATCCCATCAAATGACGCATAGTCGTTGATTTTCCTGCCCCATTTGGGCCAAGATAACCATATACCTCTCCTTTTGTAATACTTAAAGATACATCAAACACGCCTTTTCCCTTTCCATAATCTTTCGTCAAGTGTGCCAATTTTATTATCGACATATACATTTTGAAAATAGCAACAACGTGTTGTATTGTATTTTATAAAATAGCGTACATAAACACAACAACACATTTACTTAAAATGTTGTATTAGGAGATTAAAAATGGAAAAAGAAATCCTTTCGTCCAAAAAAACAAAGCAAAAAATACAAGAAGCCTTTTTAAATTTATGTATACAAAAAAGACTCTCACACATTACAATAAGTGCTGTTACAAAAAAAGCAGGCTGTAATCGCTGTACTTCCTATAACTACTACGACGATATAAATAGTTTACTTGCTGAAACAGAAGATAACTTAATTAATAAATTGCAGGAGAAAATATCAGATATTCATACAAGCAAATTTCCTCAAGATGTTACTGTGATATTTCCTAAACTACTTACAACCTTCGAAGAATATGGAGACATTATTTATACATTGCTAAGTGAAAAAGGTGACCCTACATTCAGAAACAAACTAAAGAGAGTGGCCCTCTCATATTTAAATACCAAAAATTTTGAATCCTCCCCTTATAATAAAATGGAATATGTTTTTTGTTATGCCATTTCGGCGTGGACAGGTCTTATTGAACATTGATATGAAACAGGCAGAAAAGATTCACTAAAAGACTTTTTACAATTATCACAAGCACTTGTCGCTAATGACCTATTAGGCACTATGAAAAAATAGAGGCACAATAATGTGCCTCTATCTATTTGAAGATATTTATTATATTTCCGAGTAATATTCCCCATACTCCAAAATCTGAATCTGAAAAAGTTGTCCCAACAAATCCAAGTCCTGATAATGTTGGAAGAAGCAGTGCAGGTAAAAATGTTATTAAAAGTCCATTTACAAAAGATCCAATTATAGCCCCTCTTCTTCCCCCTGTTGAATTTCCAAATACTCCAGCTGTTGCTCCGCAGAAAAAATGAGGAACTACTCCAGGTAATATTGCAGGAAAACCAAAAGAAACTACTTTAAATAACCCATCTATCCATCCAACAAAGCTACTTAAAAATCCAATTAATACTGCTTTAGGTGCATAAGGAAAAACTATTGGGCAATCTAATGC
>JAGHEJ010000099.1 GCA_017889345.1 Clostridiales bacterium
CAGTTATTACTCCTAAATTCTTATATCTTTCAAGTTGAGAATCAGTTATTCCAAATCTTAAATATCTTTCTTTTAATTCTAATGCTTTTCTACTTAATTCCATTTTATTTAACTCCTTCTAATTCTATTATTTTTAATTCCATTTCAGTTAAAGCTTGTTCAGTTTGAAGTTGATTTAATTCTAAATCCGTTACTATCTGTTCACTTTCAATTTGTTTTCTATCCAAATACTCAAGAATTTCATTTCCTTCATATTGAACTTCATCATAAACATAAAATTCTTGATTTAAATCTTCATCTAATTCTTTATGTATATTAACCCTAACATATAGAGTATTGTAATTAATTTCTTTTGGTTGTGGCCTTTCTTTAGATTTAACTTTCAAAAATGTTTTCATTATGCAGATTCTCCTTTTACATATGTTAAATACGTTCCAAAATAAGTATCAGATAAACCATTACCAGTAGGATCATATTCATAATAATTTAAAATAGATTTATATACTCCAGATGTCGGTAAAAAATGAATAAACAAAAGACTATCATAAGTATTAGTTGATTGATTTCTTGATATATAAATATAATTGGTAAAACATGTAGATGAACTACCTCCAGATTGATTACCTCTAGGAAACATAATTCCCTGACCTCCAAGCATATATCTTGTATGTCCTGCAAATCCAGAATGTATATTCCCGGAACTATTTGAAGAATTATAGAAAGAATATTGCAAACTTTTTAAATTATTTGAAAATGTAGTAGTTACTTGATAGAAGTTTTTTGGATGCATAACTGTACAATTATGCCTATATATAGTTCCTGAGTGATTAGGTTCAAGTCTTACACCTGCTAAAAATAAATGACAATTAACAGCTCCCCATTCTATTCCTGCCCATTTCCCAACATTATCTTTACTCCACATTCCAGAATTATTTTTGGTTCCTGTTTCATTTACAAAAGTATTTGTTGAATTTGTTAAATTTTCAAAACAAGATCTTGTTCTAAACCTTAGCATATATAACAATACTAACATTTGATGAATAGCAAATGAATATGGAAGAAAATATTCACCACGTGCTTTACAAGCATCAAAAATTTGATTTATTGAATATTGATAACTATTTGAAGAGTTAAAAGTTTTGCCAGAATTTGAAAATAATAAACCACTATCTATATAACCCTGATACATTCCAACATATATTTTATCTGCAATATTACCATCTTTATCAATAAACGGAAGAGCTTCATATCCTAAATCTGATTTTAATAAATTTCTATCTGTACTAAAAGAAATTCTAAGATTATTACTATCAGGATTCCATACTTTAATACACATAAACGAAATTTCACTCATAGCATCTCCATCTATTCCATTTAAGTTCGCAGGAGAACCATCTATTTTTTTTGTAGGATATCTTTTATCCAAATAATAATTTACTTGTTCATTTTTAAACAAACACGGTTTAATTCCTTGAAAAATGTCTGTCCTATCCCAAGCATCTCCAGTTCCAATATTTACTGCATCATCTAAATGAGTGCAAGCTCCTGATGGTGAAGTATTATTCAAATCAATATTTAAGGTATATATTTTTCCTGTAGCTGGTGTACAACTAGACACATTTTCTATATTAGTGTTATAATTACCATCTCTTGAATATGGAAAAAATCCATAAAAATACTCAACATTTTGAGTTGCTGTATCATCAATAAAATAAGTTGTTTTATATTTATCTCTACTATTATTATCTATAATTAATACTCCATCAGTTTCAGTTGAAGGAGGAGAACCTATTTTTCTAACAACCTTAGTTCCTGCCCATAAAGCATCAAGCGTTGATTCTCCATCACTCCATTTTAACTTAGTAGATTTTATATCTGGTATTACTTTTATATTTGTTGAGTTTAATGGAACTGATGCACTATTTTTATAAAACTTTCTAATATTAGAAATATCATAATTATAAGTACCATCAGTGCTATATGGAAACAAAGCATAATAATAAATGGTATCTAATTCTATATCTTCATCAACAAATCCAGTAGTTTTATAAAAATCTCTTTCAGTATTATCAACTAAAACTTCTCCATCATGTTCATTTGTTGGAGGGGAATCTATTTTTCGAATTAATTTTGTTCCTGCCCAAGTTGAAATAGTCGCTCCATTTAAAAC
>JAGHEJ010000100.1 GCA_017889345.1 Clostridiales bacterium
CAGTTATTACTCCTAAATTCTTATATCTTTCAAGTTGAGAATCAGTTATTCCAAATCTTAAATATCTTTCTTTTAATTCTAATGCTTTTCTACTTAATTCCATTTTATTTAACTCCTTCTAATTCTAATATTTTTAATTCCAAGTCTGTAACTGTTTGTTCAGTCTGCAATTGATTTAATTCTAAATCAGTTACTAACTGTTCACTTTCAATTTGTTTTCTATCCAAATACTCAAGAATTTCATTTCCTTCATATTGAACTTCATCATAAACATAAAATTCTTCTTTTAAATCTTCATCTAATTCTTTATGTATATTAACCCTAACATATAAAGTATTGTAATTAATTTCTTTTGGTTGTGGTCTTTCTTTAGATCTAACTTTCAAAAATGTTTTCATTATTCAGCTTCTCCTTTTACATATGTTAAATAAGTACAATAATTTTGAGTTGTCATAAATGTACCAGTGGCATAAGCTTCAATTAAATTTAATAAAGACTTTATAGGTGTTGTAGTTACTCCAATATACAGAATAGAACTGATTGTATTATTTGCTCCCCCTATAGAGCAATAATTTACAAAACACGTAGAGGAAGAACCTCCAGGTTGAGAAGCACTGGGAAACATTGAACCATTTAATCCATCCATATATTTTGTATAACCTGAGTTACTTGGTGTACTGGCTGAACTTGTATGATAAGAAAACTGAGTTTTACTTAAATATTCAGTTTGTTTTTCACTTGTTTTATAGAAGTTTTTAGGATACATTAAAGTTAAATATCTTCTATTAGTAGTTCCTGAAACATCTGTTTCAAGCATTACACCAGCTAAGAATACAAAATGATCTGTTGTACTCCATTCAATTCCTAAAAATTTACCAGTATGTCCTTGATACCACATTCCACTTACATTTAATGTACCTGTTTCATTTGTATAAGTAGTAGAATCATTTATGGTTAAATAATCAAAATGAGACCTTGTTCTAAATCTTAACATATATAAAAATGTTAACATTTGATGTATTGTAAATGAATAAGGAAGATAATATTCACCTCTATTCCTACACGCATCAAATATTTGATTTATAGAATATTTATTAGCAGTTGTAAAAGTCTTTCCAGAGTTAGAAAACAAATTACCACTATCAATATACCCCTGATATGCTCCAACATATATTTTGTCAGCTATATTACCATCTTTATCATAAAATGGGTAACATCTATATCCTAAATCTGATTTTACTAAATTCTTATCTGTACTAATTGAAATATTTAATGTATTAGCAATTCTTTGAACCTTAATACACATAAAAGGAATTTCAATCATTACATCGCCATCAACTCCACTAAGATTTGATGGAGTTCCATCTATTTTTTTAGTGTAATCATTTTTATTTAAGTAATAATTTACTCTTCCATCTTTAAATAAACATGGTTTTATTTGAAAAATATCTGTTCTATCCCACGCATCTCCAGCACTTATATTAACTGCATCATCCAAATGTGTACATGCAGCATTAGGTGATGTATTATCCATATTTATACTAAGGGTATATACCTTCCCTGTTGAAGGAGTGCTACTTGCTACATTTTCTATATTAGTATTGTAATGACCATCACGAGAGTATGGAAAAAATCCATAAAAATATTCAACATTTTGAGTTGCTGTATCATCAATAAAATAAGTTGTTTTATATTTATCCCTATTTATATTATCAATAATTAGTGTTCCATCAGTTTCAGTTGTAGGAGGAGAACCTATTTTTCTAACAACCCTAGTTCCTGCCCATAAAGAATTAAGTGTTGATTTACCATCTGACCACTTTAATTTAATAGAATTTCTATCTGGTATTACCTGTATATTTGTTGTGTTTTCAGGTACTTCAACAGCACTCTTATAAAACTTTCTAATGTTTGAAATATCATAATTATAAGTACCATCAATGCTATATGGAAATAAAGCATAATAATAAACTGTTCCTATTTTTACATTTTCATCAACAAATCCAGTAATTTTATAAAAATCTCTTTCAGTATTATCAACTAAAACTTCTCCATCATGTTCATTTGTTGGAGGGGAATCTATTTTTCGAATTAATTTTGTTCCTGCCCAAGTTGAAATAGTCGCTCCATTTAAAAC
>JAGHEJ010000037.1 GCA_017889345.1 Clostridiales bacterium
GTTTTAATATTTTCATTACTTAATTTTTCAAAGTTTTCCAAAAAGTAATTTAATGTTACCATATGAATTTAATTATATTTACTCCATTTCACTAAGATATTCATGTATATATTTACTAACAATTTTACAATTATTAACAGCTTCAACAACTGTTTTAGGACCTGTTACAACATCTCCTGATGTAAATACTCCTTTTTTAGTTGTTTTCCCAAATTCATCACAAACAAGTAAACCATTTTTATCAACTTTAAGTTCATTACAAGTTGAAATTATATTTTTCTCAGGACCTTGACTGATTGCAATTATTATAGAGTTAGCTTCCATATTTGATATTTTGTCATGATGGGAAATAAATTTAAATTGATTATTTTCACATTGAATTTTTTCAGTTTCACAAAATGAAATGTATTTAGCGTTTATTTCAATTGGAGATTTGAAAAATTCAAAATCCACACCATCTATTTGAGTTTCACTTATCTCATGTTTACTAGCAGGCATATCTTCAAAACCTTTTCTATAAACAATTTTTACATTGGATCCATTTCGTTTTGCAGTACGTGCTGCATCCATAGCAACATTTCCTCCACCTATAACTATAACATTTTCCCCAAGTCTATAAGAGTTTGGAGATACTAAATAATCTATTGCGTAATGAACATGTCCAAGGGTTTCTCCTTTTATATTTAAAGATTTTGGTTCCCCAACTCCAGTTCCTATAAATATAGCATCATAACCATCACTAAATAACTTATCAATTGTAATAGATGGTCCAATTAAAACGTTGTATCTAATTTTAACTTCTAAATCTAAAAGACATTCTTCTATTTCATCTAAAATATTTTTATTTAATCTAAATTCAGGTATTCCATATCTTAATACACCACCTAAGTTTGAATTTTTCTCAAAAATAGTAATATCGTATCCAAAATTTGATAGCATGAAAGCCATAGATATACCAGAAGGTCCTCCACCTATTATGGCAACTTTTTTATTTAAATATTTTTCTTTTTTGAACTTTTTTTCATATAGGTATTTTGATGATATATGATTTTCTATTTCATAAAATTTTACAGCATTATTTTTAAAATTTAGTACGCAATTTCCAAAACATTGATCTTTATGATAACAAACAATTGAACATATAAGAGATAGAGGATTATTTTTAAAAAGTATTTCTCCTGCTTTTTGTAAATCTTTATTTTTATATAGTTCAATTATTTTTGGTATATCTGTACTTATAGGGCAGTGAGATTTACATTTTGGGTTTTTACACAATAAACATTTATTACTTTCTTCTAATAGAAATTCATTATTAATCATAAATAATTCTCCTTTGGATGTAAGTTTAAAAATGTTTAAATTTAAAAATTTTTTAATGTACATTATCGAGATTTGCAAATTTTGAATATTGTCCAATCCAAGCAAGTTTTACAGTTCCAACTTCTCCATTTCTATGTTTTGCAACAATACATTCTGCAATATTTTTATCTTCTGTATCCTTATTATAATATTCATCTCTATATAATAACAAAACAATATCAGAGTCTTGCTCAATTGATCCTGATTCTCTTAAATCTGATAGCATTGGTCTATGATCAGATCTTTGTTCAGGGGCACGAGAAAGTTGGGAAAGGGCAATTACTGGACAGTTTATTTCTTTTGACAGTGCTTTTATAAACCTAGAGATTTCAGAAACTTCTTGTTGACGACTTTCGGTTCTCGTATTTCCACTCATAAGCTGGAGATAATCA
This sequence comes from Clostridiales bacterium, assembly GCA_017889345.1. GTDB lineage: Bacteria > Bacillota > Clostridia > Clostridiales > Clostridiaceae > Dwaynesavagella. The sequence continues at coordinate 1,752 of JAGHEJ010000037.1, forward strand.
ATTACGATTAAATCAATGTCTGTTGAAAATTTTAATTTTCTACATTTTGCTCTCATTTCAGCGATTGATATATTTGGAGTATCATCAATAAAAATATTTGCGTCAGCTAAGGTTCCAATTCCTGTTGCAAGTCTATCAAGATCAGAATCATCTAAGGATCCTGTTTGAAGTTTATGCATATCTATTTGAGTTATAGATGAGATTAATTTATTTGCAAGTTGTTCTTTACTCATTTCAAGAGAAAATATAAGTACGTTTTTCTTATCTTTTATTGCAACATTTTCTGCAATGTTTAATGCAAAAGTTGTTTTTCCCATAGAAGGACGAGCTGCAATTAAAACCATTTGAGCTTTTTGAAGACCAGAGAGTTTCATATCTAAATCATAAAATCCAGAAGATAATCCAACAAAAGAGTTTTTGTTTATATAAAGATTTTCAATATTAACTAGAGTTCTATCTAAAATATTGTTTAATGACTCAATTTCAGATTTATCATCTTCAACAGAAATATCAAAAATATTTTTTTGTATGTTTTCAATTAATAAGTCAGGGTCTTCTTTTTTATAAACTTTATCTAAAGTAAAGTTTGAAAGCTCTATTAATTTTCGAAGTTTTGAGTTATCCTTAACAATTTTTATATGAGTTTGAATATTTGAAATTGTGGCAATGGAATTTGAAATTTCAGTTATGTAAGTAGATCCACCAGAAGCTTCTAATAAATCATCTTTCTTCAAGTATTCAATTAAAGAAATAATATCTACATGAATATCATTTGAAAATAATTTTTGTATAGTATTAAAAATTATTTTGTGGGCATCTTTATAAAAATCATTTGGTTTTAAATTTTCAATTACTTCATATATAGTGTTTTTATTTATAATCATAGCACCTAAAATAGTTTGCTCAGATTCAATATTGTTTGGTGAGATTTTGTTTTCCATAATATAATTCCTTGTGTAAAATAATTATTTATTTATATTAAACTATTGTAAGATATTTATGTCAATTGTATAATGAGTTTATAATTTTAAACTTTAAGTTTAATATTTATGAATTTATGGAGATTTTATTTATGAAAATTGGAAAGAAGATTAAATATTTACGTATAAAAAATGGACTTACTCAAGAAGAACTTGCAGATAGAAGTGAATTATCTAAAGGATTTATTTCTCAACTTGAAAGAGATTTAACATCTCCATCAATTGCAACTCTTGTTGATATTTTAGAGTGCCTTGGAACAAATTTAAAAGAATTTTTTAGTGAAGATAAAGATGAGAAAATATGTTTTGGACCAGAGGATTATTTTATTACAAATAATAACGAATTAAATAATAATATACATTGGATTGTACCTAATTCTCAAAAAAATAAAATGGAACCTATTATAGTTCATCTTAAACAAAATGGAAAAACCATAAAGGAAAATCCTCATGAGGGAGAAGAATTTGGATATGTATTTCAAGGAAGTATATATTTAAATCTTGGAGGTAGGAAAATAAGAGTAAAAAAAGGAGAGTGCTTTTATTTTTCACCAAAGATGGACCATTATATCGAAAATGCTTCTAAATCTAATGATGCATGGGTTCTTTGGATAAGTACTCCTCCAAATTTTTAAATCTTATATTTTATTAATTGATGAGGTATCTTTAAATATAAAATCTATTACGTCATTTATATTTTCGGCACAAATAACTTCTATATCAGTTAAATCTTTAGGAATATCATTTTCATTTTCTTTAGGAATAATTACATATTTTAATCCTTTTCTCCTTGCTGCATATATTTTTTCAAATATTCCACCAACGGGTTTTACTTTACCTTTAATAGAAATTTCACCAGTTATAGCAACATCTTGTCTTATAGGTTTATTTAAAATTGAACTTAAAATACAAGTTGTAATAGCAACACCTGCTGAAGGACCATCTATTTTTGCTCCTCCAATAGCATTTAAATGAACATCATAATCATTTAAATCTATTCCTGTTAATTTTCTTATAACAGTAGATGCGTTAAATACAGAATCTTTTGTCATTGATCCTGCAGTTTCATTAAATCTAAATTTACCTTTTGAAGCTTTTTTAGATTTAAAAGTTTCAGCTTCAAAATCAAGAATTGATCCTAAAAATCCAGATACCCCAAGTCCTTTTACAATTCCAACTTGTTCATCAAAATTATCAGATGTTTTAATAAAAGGAGATGTCCTTGATGAGGATAGAACCTCTTTTATTATATCTTTTGTAATTACAATATTATTAATATCATTTTTGTCTTTATTTTTATAAAGTGCGTAACCATAAGCATCACTTATTATATTTGTAGCTTTTCTTCCTTCGATACAATGTTCGCTTATAATTTTAGAAACCCCATCTTCAAGTTTAATATTTAATTTTTCCGAGGCATTTATAACAATAGATTCAATATCTTTTGATGTTAATGGCTCAAAATAAATCTCTGCACATCTAGAACGAAGGGCAGGGTTAATTTCATGAGGCTCTCTTGTTGTTGCACCAATTAATATAAAGTCTGCTGGTGCACCATTTTCAAATAAGAATTTAATATATTTTGGTATATTTTCATCATCTGGATCGTAATAAGCAGATGAAAAATCAACTTTTTTATCCTCTAAAACTTTTAAAAGTTTATTTTGAAGAATTATATCTAACTCTCCAATTTCATCTATAAAGAGTATTCCTCCATGAGCATCTGTTACAAGTCCTGGTTTTGGTTCAGGAATACCAACTTCTGCTAAATCTTTTTTACTTCCTTGGTAAATTGGGTCGTGAACAGAACCTAAAAGAGGATTTGTAACTTCCCTTGGATCCCATCTTAAAGTTGTTCCATTTACTTCTATGAAATTAGATTTTTCATTAAATGGGGTAAAACTAAATTTTTTAGCTTCCTCAAGAGCAATTCTTGCAGCAGAAGTTTTACCAACTCCAGGAGGACCATAAATTAAAATATGTTGTGGATAAGGAGATACCAATTTTGAAATTAGGGACTTAATAGAATTTTTTTGTCCTATAATTTCATCAAAACTTTGTGGCCTTAATATGCTTTGAATATTTTTATTAAGTTTTTTTTTAGTTAGCATTTCAAGTTGAGCATATTTTTTGAGGGTTTTAGTGTTTTCAGGACCTTTATTCTTTTTAATAATTTGAAGTTTAATTTCATCAATATATTTTTCCTGTTTCTCATTTAAAATTGCTTCAACTTCGCTTTCAAGTTTACTTTGAATATATCTTCTGCTTATTTCCTCAACGATAATATCTCTTGTTTTTTCATAAGTTTCTTCCAATTGATCATTTGAGGGAATCTCCATTAAAGATTTTCCATCGCTAACAATTACATTTATTGAATAGAGTTTTTCATTTACATTTTTACTAGATATGTGCTTAATTAATTTAAACTTAGAAGCTCTAGCTTTAATAATATTTTTATCAAATAGTTTTTCCATCATTTCGTATAATACTGAAACTCTAAACTCAATATCATTACTTTTTTGGAGTAACTTTTCAATTTCATCTATTGTAACTTCTGATTTCAAATTATCTCCCCCTTAACAATAAAAATTAATTAATTACCTTCTTCACTAACAACCTTTAACATCATGTTTGCAGAAACTTCTGGGCATAATTTTATAGAAATAGGATAGTTACCTAAAGATTTTACTTGTTCAAAAGATATTTTCTTTTTATCTAAATTTAAATTAAACATAGCATTTATTTGATTACAAACATCTTTTGAGGTAATTGCTCCAAATAATTTTCCATTGTTTCCTATTTTAGTTTTTATTATGATTTCTTTTCCTTTAATGTTTCTAGCAATTTGTTGAAATTCTTCAATTTTTTGTACGTGAGCTTGTCTTTCTTGCTCTTTTTTATAATTTAAAGCACTTAAATTTGAATCATTAGCTTCAACTGCAAGTTTTCGTGGAAAGAGAAAGTTTCTTGCGTATCCATCAGATACATCTATTAAATCATCTTTCTTACCTATATTTTTAATATCACTTGTTAATATAACTTTCATAATAAGTACCTCCATAAAGGTTAATAAAATTAAGTTAGTAATAATATTTTAGTTTTAATATTTTTATTTTTCAAGGTTTATTCATTCTTTTATATAAAGTTATAAACATAAATAATAAGAGTATTAAAAATATAAATTTTAAATTGCATTAATAGTATGTAGTATTGTTTAAAAATTATTTAAAAATTCTTAATTAAGCAATGTAAATATCTACATCAATTATATATTTAAATCCAAAAAAATAATTTAAGTAAAAAAATAGATGGAAATAAAATATTTCCATCTATTTCATCACTCATTTTTAAGCTCTTCTAATTTCTTTTCAACATCTATTCTTGGGAATAGATTTTCTCCTTTGTTTATTTTAACATTAGGTTTTGTTCCATTAAAATCGCTAATTGAATCAAAAGAATCATTTTCATAATTTAATTTCTCTTTAATTTTAAGAGAAGTATCAGGCATAAATGGATATAAAAGAATAGATACAACTCTTATTGATTCACATAAATTGTACAAAACACTTCCAAGTCTATCTTTTTTACTTTCATCTTTTCCAAGAATCCAAGGTTCTGTTTCATCAATATATTTGTTAGATAAACTTATAACATTAAATATTTCACTTAAAGCATTTGAAATTTTAAGTTCATCCATATTTTTAGTTACGATAGATTTTAAATTTTTAACGCTATTTATTAAATTTAAATCTATAGGAAGGGTTTCACCTTTATTTGGAATTATTCCACCAAAATATTTTTCAACCATAGATATTGTTCTTGAAACTAAATTTCCAAGTAGGTTTGAAAGATCAGCGTTTGTTTTTAAAATAAATAACTCGTTATTAAATACTCCATCATTTCCAAAGGTAACTTCACGAAGAAGGAAATATCTTATGGCATCAATTGGGAAATGTTTTGACAATATAACAGGATCTATAACACTTCCTTGAGATTTAGACATTTTATTTCCATCAATTAAAAGCCATCCATGACCAAATACTTGTTTTGGAAGTGGAAGATTTAAAGCAAAAAGCATAATTGGCCAATATATTACGTGAAATCTCACAATCTCTTTTCCTACAATATGAAGATCAGCTGGCCAAAATCTATCCATTAAATTTTCATTGTTATTTTTATATCCAAGAGCAGAAATATAATTTGAAAGCGCATCTATCCAAACATAAACTACGTGATCATTATCAAACTTAACAGGAACTCCCCATTTAAAACTTGTTCTTGATACACATAAATCTTGAAGTCCTGGTTTTATAAAGTTATTAATCATTTCATTTTTACGAGATTCTGGTTGAATAAACTGGGGATTTTCTTCTATATGTTTTAGAAGTTTATCAGCATATTTACTAATTTTAAAGAAATATGCTTCTTCTTTTTGAAGAGTAACTTCACGTTTACAATCAGGACATTTTCCTTCAATTAATTGAGCTTCTGTAAAGAATGACTCACAAGGAATACAATAATGACCTTCATAGTGACCTTTATAAATATCTCCATTTTTATATAAAGTCTCAAAAATATTTTGAACAGTTTCTATATGATAATCATCAGTTGTTCTTATGAATTTATCATATTTTATATTAAATAAATCCCAAAGAGAGGTTATTTTATCTACGATTTCATCAACATACTCTTTTGGATCTTTAGAAGCTTTTTCTGCATTTTGCTGAATTTTTAATCCGTGTTCATCAGTTCCAGTTAAAAATATCGTATCATATCCTTGAAGCCTTTTAAATCTAGCTAAACAATCGCTTATTATTGTTGTATAAGTATGTCCAATGTGTAAATTACCTGAAGCATAATAAATTGGGGTTGTTATATAGTAAGTATTTTTCATTAGCAAATTCATCCTTTCACATTAGTTTTGAAATTTAAATACATTACTTGTTCCCAATGGGGAATTTTTATTTGAGAAAATAACTGATGTAAAAACATCTCCATCTTTAGGAGTGTAGTTTTTAATTTCAATAGAATTTTTAGAAATATAGTTACTTTCTAATGGTTTTCTGTTTACATATATTTTTGAGTTAGGTGTAAAATTATCCCCAATAACGTAAGTACACCCATTTTTAATTTCTATATTTGTTATTAATTGAGGAGAGGTTCCGATTTTAATTGTGGGAACTTTATATGGAAATACGTTGTTATCATAAACATTTTTGTATTTTATATCAAGTAATAAATTATTTTCATACTCTGAAAAATTCTCATTATCTTTAAAAATCTCTCTAAAATTATGGTAGATTGTTTTATTAAGATTAAGTTCATCTAAAACTTTTCCCATAAACTCGTAAGAATGAAGATTCTTATCATTAAAAGTAAACTTCTTAGATTTATCAGAAGAAATTATTAAATAAGGAGTTTTAAAGAAATCTTCTTTATTTAATGTTTTATTAAATGTACTTTGATTTTCTCCAAGGGCAGGTAAGTGATCGCTATAAAATATTAAAGTGTAGTTTTCATTTGTTTTATTTAAAGCGTAAATAAGATCCACTATAAAATCATCAACATTTTTAATAATATTTACATAATTTTGAAGTTCTATTTTCTTTTTTTCATTAAGAATATCACTTTCAACTGTTATGTCTGCGTTTATATAAGTGTTATAAGGACCATGAGCTTCAACGGTAACTCCAAATATAAAATCTTTGTTTTCAGTTTGAGTGATTGTATTTATAATTTCATCTATAAGAAGAGTATCTTTATACCAGAAGTTATCATTTTTTTCTCTTCCTGAGATACTTTCAAGAGGAACAAATTTTTCAAATCCCATATTTTCATAAGCCTTAACCCTGTTATAAAAAGTTGAAAAATAATTATGAAAACCAGTAGAGCTATACCCATATTCACGAAAAATATTAGCAACGGTTTCAACTTGATTGTGATTTAAAATATTTAAATAAGGCATTCTTGAATAAAGATTTTTAATATTTATTCCCGTTAATATTTCAAATTCAGTTTGAATAGTTCCTCCTCCAATTACTGGAACAATTATTTCTCCACTTTTATTTTCCTTTGAAAGAGCATGAAAATTTTTAAGAGGATCAGATGAGAGTTTAACACCATTTAATTTTGTTGGATCAAACAAAGATTCAAGTTGAATAACTATAATATTTTCATTAGGAATTGTGGTACTTTTTGGAATATTTTTTAACTTCTCTTTAATTTCCAAAACTTTATTTACATCATAAGTTGAGTCAACAACACTAGATAAGAAGAGATCAGTTGACTTATAAAATGAGTATAAAAAACTATTTTTGTTATATGTATCAATAAGATTAAAGTCGCTTACTGTGTATGTAATAGATTTTCCCCAAATAAACAATCTATTTGTTATGTTTATAAATGATATTAGAAATACAACATAGCACAAGAAATTTAAAAATTTATTTTTGAAGTTAAAGAGCTTTATGGAAATATTTTTAAAATTCTTTCTCAAGATTAAAATAACTAAAGTAATTACAATTATCATTAAAATTAAATTTATAATAACTGTTTTGTTTATGTATTTTGAAGCAATATCACTTGCTTCTCTTATTAAAAATAAATCCTCAAATATAAGAGGAGAACCTTTAAAATATGAGTTAATACTACTTATAAAAGAGATAACACACCAAACGGTATAATGAATAACGCACATTAATAAAGGATTTTTAAATATGAATACATATAAACTTGTAAATATAAAGAAAAGAATTAAGTATAAAGTTGTCCATGTATTATTTGAAGATATGAAGGAGAAAAATGAATGTATATCTTTTCTTTGAATAAGTTCAATAAATATAAAAAAGAAAATACAAGTTAGTATGTATGCAATCATATATTTTTTATTAATATTTTTATCTTTAAAATTATCAATCATAATAAAAATAACTATGAAAAATACAAAATACTACTGGTTTATTATACATTGAAATATTTATTAAATAAAGTATAATAATATATGGGAGAGTGAAAATATGGGAAATTTAAAAGATAAATTGGTGAAGGTTTGTTTATGCAAAGGAGTTAGTAGACATACAATTAAAGAATGTATAAGTGAGGGAGCTATAACAGTAGATGATATAGCTAAAAATACTGGAGCAACTACTGGTGGATGCAAGGGAAGACGTTGCAAAAGTAAAATACAAGAATTAATTGAAGAGAATAAATAATTAAAGGAGGGAATGTTCCCTCCTTTTTTATATAAATGGATTAAAGAATCTTCCGTTATTTACAAATAGCAAACAAACAGAAACCACAACCAACATTAAAAATGAAATCATAGATATAAAATCATTTGTTTTAAACTTTCTTTCATTATACCAAGTACGCTTCTTGTTATATCCAAAAGCTCTTAACTCCATAGAGCAAGATATTTTTTCAATCCTCTCAATACTTGAGAAAACTATTGGAACAAGAATTAAAGATACGTTTTTAATTCTCTTAGAAAGTTTCTCATTTTTAGATAAATCAATTCCACGAGCTTGTTTAGCTATGGATATATTTTTATAGTCGTTTATAATATCTGGTATGTATCTAAGAGCAAGAGAAATAGAGTAAGAAATTTTATAGCTAACACCAATTCTATTTAAAGATGATGCAAATTCACCAGGATTTGTTGCAAGTATAAATATAAGTGCAAGGGGAATAACACTAAAATATTTTAATGTTATGTTTAATTGATAAAATAATTGTTCAAGAGTTACATTGTATGGACCAACTAAATGAAATAAAATGGTTTTTGTACCATAAATTTCTGTTCCAGTGTTTGGAGCGAATATAAATATAAATATGTTATTTAATAACAAGAAAAATAATATAAACATTAAAACAAAGGATACTTCATTTAATTTAATTTTAGATAATTTAAAAAGAAAGAGACTAAATATAATCATAAATATTAAAAGTCTAGTATCATAAGTTATCATTGTTGTAATACACCAGAGTATAAAACAAATTAATTTTGTTGCACCAGTTAAGTTGTGTATAAAAGAGTCTTTATCTATATATTCAAGCATTAGTTTCATTTATTTCGAATACTCCTATCATATGTTATAAATTTATTTATAAAATCTTCCGTATCATTTATATCACATTTTATAGAAAGTTCGTGAAGAGATGTTCTTCTTAAGTTTGCATTATTAATAATCTCATCATTAGATAAAATTTTAGATGGAGTATCATCACCTATTTTTTTCCCATCAGAAAGAACAATACATCTATCTGCATATTCAAGTAATAAATGCATGTCATGAGTTATTATAATTATTGTTATTCCATGATTTGTAAGGTGTTTAAGAAATTCCATTATTTGAGTGTAGTGTTTAAAATCTTGTCCAGCCGTAGGCTCATCTAAAATTAAAATTTTAGTGTTCATAACAAGAACTGAGGCAATAGTTACTCTTCTTTTTTGCCCAAAACTTAAAGCGCATATTGGCCAATTTCTCATTTCATATAATCCACATATTTTTAAAACTTCAAACACTCTTTGTTTTATTTCCTCTGAAGATAAATTCAAATTTTTTAAAGCAAAAGCTACCTCATCGAAAATATTTGTGTGGCTTATCATTTGATTTGGATTTTGCATAACATATCCAATTATTTGTGAACGCTGAAAAATTGTATAATCATTAATATTTTTTCCATCGTATATAAATTCTCCACCGTTGTTTTTCATAAATCCACACATAAGTTTTGAAATTGTAGATTTACCAGCACCATTTTTTCCAACAATACATAAAAGTTCATTTTCATAAACATTAAAGGAAACATCATCTATGATTTTTCTATCTTTATTGTAAGAGAATTCAATATTTTTACATGATAAAAGTGGAGATGAAAAATCTTTAACGTAAGTATAGCTAGGATTATTGTTATAAAAATCTTTAACATAAGGAGAAATTTCTTTTGTATCCATTTTACCTAAGTTATCTAGGTTATTTTGATTATGAACATTAAATCCACCATATTCAAGAGCTGTTAAATAAAGTGGGGATCTTATACCACAAGATTTTAAAAGATCACTTGATAAAAGAGAATTTGGAGAGCCATTAAATATGATTTCTCCATCAGAGAATAACACAATTCTATCTAAATTTAGTTTTAACATATCTTCAAGTCTGTGTTCTATTATTATAACTGTCTTATTGGTTTTTTCAGTTATTTTGTTTATTAACTTAATTGTATTTTCAGATGTTTTAGGATCAAGACTTGCTAGAGGCTCATCAAATAGTAAAATATCTATATCATCGATTATAACTCCTCCAAGAGTTACTCTTTGCTTTTGTCCTCCAGATAAATTGTGGGGATTTGAATTTAAAAATTTATCAATTCCAACAAGCTTTGAGACTTCTAAAACTTTTTCATGCATTTTTTTATTATCAACACATAAATTTTCAAGTTTAAAAGCCATATCTTCAGCTGTTGTTAATGATATAAATTGGTTGTCAGGATCTTGAAGAACAGTTCCTACCATTTTTGAAATCTCAAAAATTGAAAGATCTTTAATATCTCTTCCTTTAATTTTAAAAGATCCAGTTATTTCTCCTTTATAAAAAAATGGAGCAAGTCCATTTATGGTATTGCACAATGTACTTTTTCCACATCCGGACTCTCCAAGAATTAATATTTTTTCCCCTTCATAAATATCTAGATTAATGTTTTTAAGAGTGGGATTTTGTTGTGAATTATATTTAAAACTAAAGTTTGAAAATTCGATTACCTTTTTTTTCATTGTAAATAAGTACCTCTAATTTTTGGAAATTTATTTTAAGATTCTTTAGATAAGCTTCCTTTTTTTACAAGAGATTTTGAATAAAGAATTATAAGGCCTGTACCTATTGTAGCTTGAACTATAACATGAGAAATTAGTGCAGTTATTCCTTGAATGAACACTTTATTAACTGGTTCAGAGTAAATTAAAACATCAAGAGATGGTGCAACTATAAGCCAAGCTATAATATTTGCTATAATTTGATAAATATTAAATTTTATGATTTGTTTTTTGTTGAAGTTTTCAAGATCAATTTTTTTAGATCCCATGCCAATTATTAAACCAACAATAGCTGAAGCTAAAACCCAACTAAACCAAGGACTTCCGTAAAATAACATATCTTTTAGAGTATGTCCAATAAATCCAATTAAAAAACCTGATAAAGGTCCATATATTATAGCCATTAATGCAAGAAATGCGTAAGCAATCTCGAAGTTAGTATTAGGTATTCCCGTTGGAATAGATCCAAATCGTGCTAATACTAAAAATACTGCAGAACCAATACCAATTGCAACTATGTTCTTAATAGATAGAGCAGAGTTTTTCAATATTCTATCCTCCATAATAAAAAAATAAATTTACATAAAAAAGTATACACAATAGTTAAATTAAAATCAATAATTTACAAATTTCTATTAAAAAGCTTACCTTGGTACAAATTATTTTGATCTAAGTAACTATGTATTGAGTTTAATACTTCCCATTTTTTAATGCTCCACAAAGGTTCAATAATATCTTCTCTTTTTGCATCTCCAGTTATTCGATGAATAACAATTTTTGGATTAGTAAGAGAAATTGCTTCTCCTAGAATTTCGATGTATTTTTCCATGGATAAATTATAAATAGAAGGATCTTTTAAATAATCTTTATGTAGCTTAGTGTTTTTAATAATGTAGAGTAAATGATATTTAATTCCTTGTATATCTAAACTGTTTGCAAATTTTACGGTGTTTATCATATCCTCTTCTGTTTCATGAGGAAGACCCAAAATTACATGAGTTATAACATTAATGTTTCTTTCACGAAGTTTTTGAACTCCTTCTTTAAAACATTTTGAATCGTGACCTCTATTTATTAATTCTCCAGTTTTATCATTGGAAGTTTGAAGTCCAAGCTCTACCATTAAAAAAGTTTTCTCATTGTAATAAGAAAGAAGATCAAGAACTTCATCTGATAAACAATCAGGTCTTGTTCCAATTGAAATCCCTACAACATTTTCCTCACTTAATGCTTCATCGTATAATTTTTTTAAATAATCGGTAGAAGCATAGGTATTTGTATAAGCTTGAAAATATGCAATGTATTTATTTGATTTCCATTTCTTTTTCATCATCTCTTTTTGATCTTTAAATTGATCATGAATTGATTTTAATCTATCTCCTGCAAATTCCCCAGATCCACGAGAGCTACAAAAAGTACATCCACCGAAAGAAATTTTTCCATCTCTATTAGGACAAGTAAATCCTCCATCAAGTGTAATTTTCATAACTTTTTCCCCAAACTTTTCTCGAAGAAAATAATCAAGTGAATAATATGGTTTATTACCCCAACGCATAAGTTCATCCTCGCTAAAAAATAAATAATAGAATCATATTTTATCATAAAAAAAAATAAAAATTAAATATATTATAGAAGGTGGTGAAATTTAATTTTGGATTTTTTTAATGTATTTAAAATTGCGTGTATTTTTATTGGTACGGTTGTTGGAGCTGGACTTGCATCTGGAAAGGAAATTTATCAATTCTTTTCTATTTATGGCACGAAAAGTTTTATTGGACTTATAGTTTGTTTTGTTATGTACATAGTTATTGGAAATATGATCTGTAATATTTCAAATAAGAAGAACTTATCTTCATATAACTTACTCATAAATGAAATTTGTCCTAAAGTTCCTGGGAAAATTTTAAATATTTTCACAGGTCTTTATTATTTGTTTTCATCTTCAATTATTTTTGCAGCAAGCGGATCTATTATAAATCAATTTTTCTCCATACATAAAATTTATGGAATTATACTTATGATTTTAGTTACTCTTATTGTAATGAAATTTAGCATGAAGGGACTTAGCGTTTTAAATTCCATAAGTGTTCCTTTAATGATTAGTGTAATTTTTATAATGTTTATATTGTTTGAACTATTTTCAGATCCAATAAATGTTCAGACAAATGTTAATGAGGTTATACAAAAGGAAATAAGATTTCATAATAATATAATTTTATCTAGCTTTTTATATGGAGGATTTAACATATTAAGTGCAACGGGAATACTTGCTCCTTTATCTGTTGAAAATTCTAAGAAGAATTTTAAAATGGGAATTTTCTTAGGATCATTTTTCTTAGTATTTATAAGCATAATAATAAATTATTTAATTTTAGCTAATATGCCTTATATTGCTAAGTACGATATTCCTCTTTTATACGTATCAAAAATATTTGGACGGGGACTTCAAATACTTATACTCGTTTTAATTTGGATTGAAATGCTTTCAACAGAAACTTCAAGCGTATATTCTTTAGCTAAAAGCTTATCGCTTAAATATAATTTTTCAATTTTTAAATGCGTTTTAATAATTTTAAGTATATCAATTCCAATATCAATTTTAGGTTTCTCAAAACTTATAGGAATTCTTTATCCGTTTTTTGGATTTTTAAGTTTTATATTCATGTTTTATATAATCAAATACTCCATAAAAAATAAAAATAGCTTAGAGTAAATCTAAGCTATTAATTTTATATGGAAATGATTTTTTTAAATGTATCTATGGTTTGTTCAATTTCAATGTGAAGATTTGAAATATTTTCAAAATCTTTATTCTTAATAAAATCTTTCATTTTAGAATAAAGAGATAAATGATCGAAGGTACTTGAGAAAAGTTTAAAGTGAAGTTCATTTAACATAAAGTATGTTAAAGATGAGGCTTTTGTATTATATTTAAAATTCTCAATTAAATCATTAATTTCATTTTTGTATTTAGGAAGAAGTCTGTGTTCTATTTCCATTAAATACCTATCTAAAGATGAAAGTTTAAAACTATTTATAATACTTGTTGTAAATACATTATTTTTAAGAAGAATAGAGCATTTAGAATCATTTAGGAAAACCATATTTTCATAAACAGTTTTAGGGCTTTTACCAAAATATTTATCCCTTTCATCACTTGAATATTTTTCAAAAATATTATCTTCACTTCGATACATTCTATATTTTTCTAAATATGAAGAATCATCTCCATAATTTTTAGAAAACTCTTTTAAAAGAGCCTTTTCATCTTTATCAATTGAGTAATTTATTCCATCAACAACGCACATGTTTATAGCAGCAAGAGTTAAATATAAATTTGTTTTAGGATTTGGAGATCTAAGTTCAAATCTAGTTGATTTTGGATTCTCAGTATCTCTAATTAATGCAATTAAAATAGATCTATTTCTTGATGGAACTTCTTTAGATATTCCAAGGGAAGCTACAGTACAAACAGGAGCTTCAAATCCAGGCTCAAGTCTTTTTAAAGAATCAATTGAATTTGATACAAAAGGAGAAATAACCTCATAGTTTTTTAAGATTCCCATAAATGCACCATAACCAATAGAGCTCATAAATTCATTTTCTTCATTGTGAAATAAGTTTATCATTTTATCATTTTTAAGTTTTGCGAAAATAGAAAAGTGTAGATGAGCACCATTTCCTGCAACTTTCTCAATAGGTTTAGCAGAAAAAGTTACATCAAGTCCATGACGTTTAAAAGTTTCCTTAATTATGCTTTTAACTATTAAAACATTATCGCAAGTTTGAAGAGCAGTAGAGTATTTCCAATCTAGTTCTAATTGTTCTAAAATATGGTAATTTCCTTTAGAATCAATTTTAGATTTAATTCCTCCAACTTCCTTATGTCCCATTTCAGGATAAAGCTCATATTTTTCCATCATTATAAGAGAATTTTCAAGAGCAGTTCTAACAATTCCTTTAGTCATATTCCAGTATTGTTCGTGAAGCTCTTGAGATGTTGTTAAATCTTCTATATTTATAGATTCCTCTGGAGTTTTAACCCAAAATTCAAGTTCAGTTGCAGTATTTATTACTATGTCATCTATATCTTTATAATTTATTTTGTTTAAACACGTAGGATTATTTTTAAGAAATGAAAGAAGATTATCTTTTAAAAAGTTAATTGATCTATTTAGAGTTGATCTTGAATCGATATATTTTCCATTGTGAATAAGAAAACTTGGTATTCTAAGAGTTCCAATAGGTTTACCAGTTGTTTTGTCAATATTATCAAAGTTATAATCAACAAACCAATTACAATTTTTATCAATAACCATATCAACCTTTGCATCATTTAAGGTTGCAATTCCAGTTAAAACAACAGAGGATCCATCTGTTTGAACAGCACATCCATCAAAGAACATATCTATATCATCAAGGAAAATGTTTGAAGGTATTTTTTCATCTGTATCGTTTCCGTTTAAATCAATTCCAACTAAGGATACAAATTTAATTTCGCTATGATTAGTTAAGAGATGTTTTAGAAAATTTTTGGATATATCATTTTTCTTAATTATATAAACTAAATCTTTAACCATAAATTTTAAAAATTTAAAATACAAAAATGTATTTAAACGTCCTCCTTTTATTTTCAAGTTATTTTAAATTATGATATAATTAAACTCACTTATTGTCAATTTTGAGAGGTTTCTAGAATGAATTTTAAATACAAAAATATCGGAGTTTTTGATTCTGGAATTGGAGGAATTTCCGTTTTAAAAAGTGCTATATCGATTTTACCAAATGAAGTTTTCATATATTTTGGAGATTCTAAAAATTCCCCCTATGGTAGTAAAACTCAAAACGAAATAATTAAGTTATGTATTAATATATGTAATTTTTTAATTTATGAAAATAATTGTAAGGCAATTGTTGTTGCGTGCAACACTGCAAGTAGTGCAGCTATTAATTTTCTAAGGAAAAACTATGAACCTCACATACCAATAATAGGAATTGAACCTGCCTTAAAACCATCTATAGAATACATGAAAAGTTTTAATCTAAAAGGAAAAATTTTAGTTTTAGCAACTCCATTTACAATTTCAGGAGAAAAATTTAAATTTTTATTGGAGTTGTACAAAGATTTCGATGTTTATCCTATAGCTCTTCACAAACTTGCTTACATGATAGAGTTTAATTTTCCAAAAGATGAGATAAAAAATTATTTATACGATGAACTTAAAGATTATATAAGAGAAACAAAAGCTATTGTATTTGGATGTACTCATTATTATTTTGTTTTAGATATATTTAAAGAAATTTTTGGAGAAGATGTAAAAATATTTGATGGAGCATATGGAACAAGCATTGAATTAAATAGAAGACTTGAGAAGAATAATATTAAAAATGATAAATTTTGTAAGGATAAGAAAAAGGTATTTGTTTACAATTCTTTAGGAGAAGAAGGAATTTTAAGAAGTTATAGATTGTTAAATTTTTAGAGGAGAGTTTATTATGAAAAATTTTGTGATTTATGGTTTTACAAAAGATGAGATTTTAAAAATGAAAAATTTAATTAGGTTTGTTAGTTCAAATATAAATTATATAACAGTATGCGATGAGGATTTTTCAAAAACCTTAGGAGAGGTAATTGAAAATAATTTATTTAATGAGGAAAATAATTTTTCCCTTGATGAAAAAATTGTTGTATTTCAAAATTGTTTTCCAAAAGAAATTGATGTTTATTTTAAAATTTTAAAGAGCAAGCTTTCTAAGAAAATAATGTTTGCATCAGTTACGGAAAATTCTATTAATATGAAAATCGAAGATTTATTTAATGAATTTAAAATGGAGAGAGAATACTTTAAGAAAAACAAATAGTAACTTTATTTAAGGTTTTGAATAAATTCTTATTACATAATACTTTTAGGGAGTTTTTATGTCAGAAGGATCTTTAAAAATTCAAACTTTTATGGATACTATAGCAAATCCAGTAAATAAAGCAAGAGTTCAAGTGACATTATATGATGAAAATAATATGGTAACAAATATTATCGAAGCAATAACAGATGAATCAGGAATTGTAACAATTGAAGGGATAAAAACACCTCCTCTTGAATTTTCTTTAAATGAATATGCAAAAGAGAGGCCATATGGACTTTGTGATGTATTAGTTCAACGAAATGGATATTCAGATGTTTTAGTACAAGGATGTCAATTATTTGGTGATGAAGAAGCAATTCAACCAATTAGGCTAGGTTTAGAAAACAGAAGCATTTCAACTTCAACTCAAGTAGATGAAATTATAATTCAGCCTAATAGACTTTATGGAGATTTTCCTCCTAAAATACCAGAAGAGGAAGAAAAGAGTATATCAGCACCAACAGGCCAAGTTGTTTTATCAGAAGTTGTTATTCCAGAACTAATAACAGTTCATATGGGAACTCCAAATAATACTAGTGCAAAACAATATACAGTTCCATATAAAGATTACATTAAGAATGTTGCTTCAAGTGAAATTTATTCTACATGGCCATCAAATGCTATTAGAGCTAATGTATATGCAATAATATCATTTACATTAAATAGAGTTTATACAGAATGGTATAGAGGAAAGGGAAAAGATTTTACAATTACAAATTCAACAGCATATGACCACGCATTTAATTATGGAAGAAATATATTTAAAAATATTTCAAATATTGTAGATGAAATTTTTTCAACATATATGAAAAGACCAGGGGCAAAGCAACCATTATTCTCTCAATATTGTGATGGAAAAAATGTTAAGTGTCCTGGATGGATGACTCAGTGGGGAAGCAAATATTTAGCAGATGAAGGATATACTCCTTATGAAATATTAACTTATTTTTATGGAAATAATTTAGATCTTGTTAGAGCGAGAGAGGTAAAAGGTATTCCAATTTCTTATCCAGGTTATCCATTGAAAGTTGGAAGCAGAGGTACTCCAGTAAAAGATATACAAAAATATTTAAACACGATATCTAGAAATTATCCAGCAATACCTAAGGTTTCAGTAGATGGAATTTATGGACCTAGAACTCGAGATGCTGTTAAAAAATTTCAGGAAATATTTAATGTTAATGTATCTGGAATAGTTGAGTATGATACTTGGTATGCAATTTCAAATGTTTATGTAGCAGTAACAGAAATGGCAGAATTAAGAGGTGTATATGGATCAAGTAAAAATTTAAGAACATTTGTTCCATATAATCCAATTGAAACAATATCTTCAATTAAATATTAAAATTTAAAGGTTATTAGTTTTTAAAACTAGTAGCCTTTATATTTTTTTATAAAATATTCTAAAGGTTTTTAATTTATTATTTTTACTATAAATGATATAATTATACTGGGGAATTTTTAGAAAAATATTTAGAGGTGAGTTATGAATGTAAAATTAAATAAATACTTTTTGGGATTATTGTCTTTAAGTTTAATTTTAGGAATATTTTTGTTAAGCGGAAATGGAAAAACAAATTTAAATAATACGTATTTAAACAGAGTTGAAAAAATAATTGGAGAATTTCATTTTATTGAAGAAGTTTTAGATTCTGAAATTAAAAATTATTTTGAAAATAATACAATGAGTAAGTATTCCATAAAAGAAATAAGAGATACATACGCAAATATTAGATCAAATATTTTTGAAATAATAAATGATATTGATGTAATTGATTATGAAAATTTAAATGAGGAGTATTTACGAGATATTTTAGAAGATATGTTAGAGGTTATTAATAATGACTTTTTACTAAATAGTATTTTTAATTCAAATGATGAAACCATAATAGTTAATCTTCAACATATCATGTATGAATTTAGAAAAGTTTTAAATAAATACAATGTGTTTAAACTTAATTTTGGAATAATAGGTGTTTAATTTTGTTTTAATACGAAGGAGGAATTATATGGTAAAACTTTTTAGAAATATCATAAGTTTATTTTTTGTTTTGGTATTAGTTGGATGTGTTTCTAAATTAAATACTAAAGCAGAAGATAAAATTAAAATTGGAGTAACTTCAATTCCTCATGGGGAAATACTTAAAAATTTAAAAGATATATTTGATTTAGATATTGAAATTATAAATTACATAGATTATGAAGCTTTGAACAATGATTTAGTTAACAAAAAAATTGATGGGAATTTTTTTCAAACAAGGGAGTATTTAGAAAATTTCAATAATAACAGTGGTGTAAAGTTAATTGAACTTGCAGGAGTTCATGTAGAGCCACTTATTATTTATAGTAGTAAATATAAATCAATAGATAAGGTTGAAGAGGGAGATAGTGTTTATATACCAAATGATCCTATAAATAAAGAGAGAGCTCTTAAACTTTTAGAGAAGGCTGGACTTATAAAACTTACATTAGACTTTAACACTCAAACATCAACGATTATTGAAAATCCATTAAATTTAATAATAAGCGAAGCTCCATCATATGAACTTCCTTCATTATTTAAAGAGGGAGATTTAGTTATAATGAACACGAATATCGCTCTTGAAAATATGATTTTTCCAGAAGAAAATGGACTTTATTATGAGGACTCGTTTAATGATGAAAGTAAAGTTAACGTTTTTGTAACTAGAGAAGACATGAGAACATCTATAAAATTAAAGGAAATAGCAAATCTATTAACTAGTTACGAGACATTTAAATTTATTAATGAAAAATATAAAGGATTTGTTAAACCTATATTTTAAAATAAATGGGAGGTATTTTTATGAATAATACTGAGCTTAAATTTTTACAAGATAAGGCAAAAGAAGTTAGGAAATTATTGATAAATTCTATTCATAGTGTTGGTAAGGGACATTACGGAGGAAGTTTATCTATAGTAGATACTCTTGTTCTTCTTTATAATAAGGAAATGAACATAAATGTTAATAATCCTAAAATGGAAGGAAGAGATAGACTTGTTTTATCAAAAGGGCATGCAGGTCCTGCACTTTATGCAACTCTTGCAGATAAAGGATATATAAACAAAGAGGATTTGTTAACTTTAAATAAAGAAAACACAAATCTTCCAAGTCATTGTGATATGAATAAGACAAATGGCGTTGATATGACAACAGGATCTCTTGGTCAAGGAATAAGCTGTGCTGTTGGTATGGCAATAGCTTCTAAAATTAAAAAAGATAATGCCTATATATATTGTATAGTTGGTGACGGTGAGTGTAATGAAGGTCAAGTTTGGGAAGCTGCTATGGCTTCATCAGCTTTTAAATTAAATAATTTGATAGTGTTTGTAGATTACAATAAGATGCAATTAGATGGAACTCTTAAAGATATTTTAGATATGGGCGACATGGAAGAAAAATGGGAATCTTTTGGATTCTATGTTAAAAGTGTTGATGGACATGATATAGAGGAAATAAGTAAAGCAATTAATAAAGGAAAGAAACAAGAGCTTCCAACAGCAATAATTTTAAATACAACAAAGGGAAAAGGTGTGGCAGTTATAGAGGAAGCTGGATATAAAAGCCATAGTATGGGGTTAACTGAAGAACAATTACAAAAAGCAATAGAAGATTTAAATTAAGGAGGGAAATAATTATGGAAATGAGACAAATATTATGTGAAACAATGAAAGAACTTATGGAAAAACATGAAAACATAGTTTTTATGGATGCGGATCTTGCAGAAGCAAATGGAACAATGTCTCTTAGAAAAATATTTAAAGATAGAGCATTTGATGTTGGAATTAGCGAAGCTAATATGGCAAGTATGGCAGCTGGAATGAGTGCTTATGGAATGAATCCATATATATGTACATTTACTCCTTTTGCATCCAGAAGAATATGTGATCAAGTAGCAATTTCATTATCTTATGCAAAACAAAATGTAAAAATTCTTGGAACAGATTCAGGTGTTGCAGCTGAGATGAATGGTGGAACTCATATGAGTTTTGAAGATATTGGAGTTTTAAGAAGTATTCCTGGAATTACAATAATTGATGTTTCTGATGAAATTCAATTAAGAGAAGTTTTATTAAACACTGTTGATTATAAAGGTGTTGTTTACATGAGATTTCCAAGAAAAGAAATGCCAAAGGTTTATGATGAAAATTATAAATTTAACATAAATAAAGCGGACGTATTAAAAGAAGGAAAAGATTTAACAATATTTTGTTCAGGAATTATGGTGAACCCATCTCTTGAAGCTAGTAAAGTTTTAGAATCTAAAGGAATAAACGCTGAGGTTATATCAGTTTCAGTTATAAAACCTATTGATAAAGAAACTATTATAAATTCACTAAAGAAAACAAATAAAGCTTTAACTGTTGAAAATCATAATGTAATTGGTGGACTTTATAGTGCTATATGCGAAGTTTCTTGTGAAAATCATCCAGCTTTAATAAGAAATATTGGAGTTAAGGATCACTTTGGGGAAGTTGGGACGATGAAATTTTTACTAGAAAAATATAAAATGACTTGTAATGATATTGTTAAAGAGTGTGAAAAGTTAGTGAAATAGAAGGAAAAATTTTCCTTCTATTTTTTTATTTAAACATAAAAATATTTAAAAATTATATTTTTAAAAAGAAGGAGGTGAGAGGATGAAAATTAATTTAATAAAATTAAAAGAAGAATGTAAAGATTGGAAAGAAGTTGTATTTAAAGGGGTAGGTCTTCTTGAAAAAGAGGGATTTGTAAATGAAGTTTATAAAGAGAGGATAATAGAAAATTTTTATAAGTTTGGTCCTTATATGGTAATAGCACCTCAAATAGTTTTATTACATGCAAGGCCAGAAGATGGAGTAGTTAAAACAGGATTTAGTATATTAACTTTAGAAAATCCAATTAATTTTGGAAGCGATTTAAATGATCCTGTAAAACTTGTATTTAGTTTTTGCAGTGTAGATAATAAAGATCACATGGTTTTGTTATCAAATTTAATGAAATTATTAATGAGCAAAGATGATCTTGAAAATTTAATGAATGAAAATAATATTGAAAACGTTAAAAAGATAATTGAAAAATTTAATTTGTAGGAGGATTTAATTATGAAAATATTAGTTTGTTGTGGGTCAGGACTTGGAAGTAGTTTTATGATTGAGATGAATATACAAAATATATTAAATGAATTAGGGATAAATGGAATTGAAGTTTCACATTCTGATTTATCATCAGCAAAAGGAATGAGTGCAGATATATATGTATCTACAAGAGATTTATCTTCTCAGTTAGAAGGTTTAGGAGGAGAGGTTATATCACTTAATAACATGATAGA
>JAGHEJ010000038.1 GCA_017889345.1 Clostridiales bacterium
ATTCTTCACCATCTTTAAGGTATTTTACAGGTACACCATTTTGGAGATAATCTGTAAAAATCATATTTTTATGAATTAGATCTCCGTTTTCAATATCACGCAATTTATTAACTGCATCTTTAATAGCTTCTGGTGGTAGGTTTTTATTGATTCGTTTTAAGGCAGGCAATAACTCATCTATGTACAATGGATCTTCATAATCTCTTTCTATATCATTTTTAGGTAAGTATGTGTAATTAAGATTACTTGACATAAGTTCGATTATTGCATTTTCATAATTTGCTTCTCTGTATTTTCCCATAAGGTTGTCCTCCTTTTAAATGTCTATTTTTGATACGTCTATCTCTCCTGTCATAAGTTTTGGTAATAATTCATCACGAATTGAAGATAGTTTTTGAATTTGAATTTTTATATCAATAATTAAATCTATCATAGGTTTTAATATTAAAGTTAATTTTTTATATTCTTCATCACTTGGTATTAAAACTTGTGCATTTTTTAAATTTTCTCTTTTAATATGCCCCATAGTTGTAGCTTTATCTTTTGCAATTAAAATAAATTCATCTAAATGATACTTTGTCCATAAATAATAAAACCATTTTTCATATTTATCAGAAGTTACTTTAAATAAATGTTGATTAAGTCCACAAGTTCCACCACACCAAATATCAACTAATAAGCTTCCAGACCAAGAAAAAATTATATCTCCATTATTTATAATGTAATTAGAATCTATATTACAAGAACATAATTCACTACTTTTATCAGTTACTCCTTGTCTTAATTCTTTTATTTTTAGAACTGGTAAACTTTCCTCATTCTCTTTAGGTCTATATTTTTGCATAGCTAGTCCATTTAAATAATTTGCTATATCAATAAGACTAACTTTTTCCCAATTTGTATAATTCTTTTCATTACGAACAAAATTTTCTAAAAATATTTCTTTAGCTTGCTCTTCTAAATTTTCATTTATCTTCCTATTAATTTCTATCTTCTCATCTAATGATGAGAGAATTTTTGAGATTTTTTGTTGTTCTTTTAATAGTGGTACTAAAATTTCTAAATTATGAATGTGATTTCTATTCAATGTTGGAACTGCACTTCCACTTGAATAATTTTTAAGATTTAATTCTTTTAGTAAATAATAAATAAACAATTTATCACAATTTTTATATTCCTTTATGTACAGAGTAGTATTATGAGACCAACTTCTACCATTGTATAAAAACGGATTACCAACATTCCCACTTCTTCCAACAGTTATACTTGGGGTTTCAGTTGTATATTCATTATGCCAACCAATAATACCATTTGAAGCAATTACTGGATATTGACCAAATATCATTTTAGATTTTGTTAAATCATAACCTCTTTGGAAAGTAATAATATCTCCCAAAGTACATTTCATCCACTTACTCATTAATAATCACTCACAACCTTATATATTCCTTAATCTACTTGATAAATATTTTTTAATATTCAATTTTATTTAAGCCACTTATAAAATTATTATAATTATCATCAACATATCTTATTGCTTCATTTTCATTCATTATTGTAATATCTTCTATATGTTTTTTATGAGTATTTACTAATTCTTTTTGTATATTAATTAAACATTGTTCAACATCTTCTAGCTCAACATCTTCTTCATCAATATTAGTTATACATTTAATACACTTTTGATATATTAAATTATACGTATTAATTATTTCTTCTGTAGTATTAATAATAAATTCTACTGCATTAAATAATTTACTTATATAACTAATTATATTAATTGATGATGATTCTCGAAATACTTTTTTATATAGAAATATTTTTTTCAATAATTTACTATATTCAAATTTTAATTGATTTAAATCAGTTCGAATTCTTAAAATAATTTTAGGTAATGATTCTGTATCAAATAATTCTTCATTTTCTTTATATTCATAAATAATTGTAAAAACATCTTCACCATAATTTAAAATTTTTATTACTATTTCTTCTATATTGTTTTCAATTTTTTGCAAATCTCTTTGATGATTTTGTAAATTAAACTGTTCTATAATTGTTTTATTTCCATTTTCTATTGTAATTTTTAAACCAATTAAAGTAATAACTCCTGAAATTAATACTCCATAATAACTCAAAATCTCACTTATCTTAAAATTAAAGATATCCCTACCATATAACCAATAATTATCGGAACAATTAATATCAAAACTATTCCTAATAAAATATAAAATGAATATTTATAAATACGATTCTTACACTTCATATCCAATCTCCTTTAAATTCTTACGAATTTCATTTTCAAGGTCATTGGATTTCTTAAACAAATCTGACAATTCAGAAGTGAGCTTTAACATTTTTTCATCAAAAGATTCTCCATCATCAACTTTCTCTTCAATTCCCACATAACGTCCAGGTGTCAATATGTAATCTTGTTCTTTTACCTCTTCAGTTGTCGCTATAGCACAAAATCCTTTTTCCTCCTCAAGAGTTCCATCTACAAAAGAATTATAAGTATCAGCAATCTTCTTAATATCTTCCTTCTCCAAAACTCTAAGAGTCCTATCTTCCATCTTACCTAAATTCCTAGCATCTATAAAAAGCGTCTTACCACTTTGCTTCTTATCCCTAGAAAGAAACCACAAACACACTGGAATTTGCGTTCTATAAAAAAGTTGTGTAGGCATCGCAACAATACATTCAACTAAATCATCTTCAATTATATTTTTTCGAATCTCTCCCTCATTACTCTGTTGAGATGAAAGGGAACCGTTTGCAAGCACCATTCCAATTTTTCCTTTAGGTGAAAGATGCCAAATCATATGTTGAAGCCACGCAAAGTTTGCATTTGAATCTGATGGAACACCATATTTCCATCTAACATCTTCTTTAAGCTTGTCCGCTCCCCAGTTAGACATATTAAATGGTGGATTCGCCATAATAAAATCTGCTTTTAATTGCTTGTGATGATCACTAAAAAAAGTATCTGCACTAAATTTTCCTAAATTCGCTTCAATGTGCCTAATCGCAAGATTCATATGTGCAAGTTTAAAAGTTGTTGGATTAGATTCTTGACCATATATAGAAATTTCATTCCTATTCCCTTCATGTTCATCTACAAATTTTGCAGATTGAACAAACATCCCTCCGCTCCCACAACAAGGGTCGTACACTCTACCATTAAAGGGTTGCAAAACTTCAACAAGAGTTTTTACAATACACGTTGGCGTATAAAATTCTCCTGCTCTTTTCCCTTCTTGCTCAGCAAATTTCATTAAACAGTACTCATATGTTCTACCTAAAATATCTTTCGTATTTCCTTGATCCACCATTTTAATGTTAGTAAATAAATCTACTACATTTCCTAATCTTCTTTTATCTAGTTCAGCTCGAGCAAAATTCTTTGGCAAAATATCTTTAAGCTTCTTATTTTCCCTCTCTATACTTCTCATTGCTTCATCTATAACTACACCTATTTCCTCTGTGTGTGATGCTCCACTT
Organism: Clostridiales bacterium; assembly: GCA_017889345.1. GTDB lineage: Bacteria > Bacillota > Clostridia > Clostridiales > Clostridiaceae > Dwaynesavagella. The sequence continues at coordinate 3,499 of JAGHEJ010000038.1, forward strand.
ATTACATTCCATCTTGCATTCTCTGGCACAAAGAAAATACTTTCTGATTCATACTCGTCCCTATCTTCTTCAAATCCCTCTCCTTCTTCTACTAACTTCTTATACTTTTCCTCAAAACAATCTGATATGTACTTCAAAAAGATTAAACCAAGTACAACATGCTTATACTCAGACGCATCCATATTACCTCTAAGAACACACGCTGCGTCCCATATCTGTTTCTCAAAACCTATATCACTTTGATTTAC